>NZ_JBANDI010000003.1:0-175974 GCF_039123485.1 Flavobacterium sp. PL12 | reverse complement strand
TGCTTATAAATCATTCGAAAACCTCAAAGAAAAATTAAATTTTGTCCTGACTAATTTTGGAACAAAATACGACATTAAATTTTAACCATTACTTACTTTAAGAAATCAATATTTCTTTTTAAACCTAGATATTTCGCTCTTTTTATAGGGGATTTTTTAAAAACAGCTCTAAAGGTTTCCTCAGTAATTTCGATCCAATCCCTTTTAGTCATCGAAAGTAAGTCTGGATGAGGAGTAAGTAATGGCTCACTATGTGGTTTTGAAAACTTGTTCCACGGACATACATCTTGACAAACATCGCAGCCAAAAGCCCAATCATCAAACTTACCTTTCATTGCAGCTGGAATGCTTTCCTTCAACTCTATCGTAAAATACGAAATACATTTACTACCATCTACGATATAAGGAGAAACTATAGCTTCCGTAGGACAGGAATCGATGCAAGCGGTGCAACTCCCACAGTGATCTGTAACGGCATGGTCATAGTCTAAATCAAGATCAATTATTAGCTCTGCGATAAAGTAAAAAGAGCCAACCTTTTGCGTAATTAAATTACTATTCTTTCCTATCCATCCTAATCCACTTTTTGCAGCCCAAGCTCTATCTAAAACTGGAGCTGAATCAACAAATGCACGTCCGCCAACTTCTCCTATTTCGAATTGAATAGAGTGCAAAAATTCTTTTAACTTATCTTTAATTATAAAATGATAATCTTCACCATAAGCATATTTAGAAATTTTAAAACTATCAGAATTTTGCAAATCCTCGGGGTAATAGTTTAGTAAAAGTGAAATAACGCTCTTTGAACTTTCAACAAGCAAGGTTGGATTTAAACGTATGTCAAAATGATTTTCCATATAGGACATCTGACCATTACGATTTTGATTTAACCAGTTTTCAAAACGAGGTGCTTCTTCCTCTAGAAAACCAGCTTTCGATATTCCACAAGACAAAAATCCAAGACGTATGGCCTCGGATTTAATGAATTTTGTATATGTTGTTTTTGTACTAATATCAAATTTAGATTAAAATATTATTGCAATAAATAGTTTAATTTGTACGGTAGAATAAATAAAACTATAGTATCTAGAAAACTTTAGAATAGACCACCCTGAATATTAGTATTTAGTTTACCTAAGTGCTTATACGCTTTATCAGTAACTTCACGACCTCTTGGAGTTCTCATAATAAAACCCTCCTGAATTAAAAACGGTTCGTAAACTTCTTCAATTGTTTCGCTACTTTCTGATACGGCTGTCGCCAAAGTGGATAATCCTACTGGACCACCTTTGAATTTATCAATGATAGTATTTAGTATTTTATTATCCATTTCATCTAAACCATGAGCATCTACATTTAGTGCTTTCAATGCATAACGTGCAATTTCAATATCGATAGTTCCGTTGCCTTTTATTTGTGCAAAATCTCTAACACGACGTAACAAAGCATTGGCAATACGTGGCGTACCACGACTCCTACCTGCAATTTCGATAGCTGCTTCCATAGATATTGGCATTTTAAAAATCGTCGCACTTCTTTCTACAATTGTTGTCAACAACTCAGTTGTATAATATTGCAAACGTGATGCGATTCCAAAACGAGCTCTCATTGGAGCAGTCAGCAACCCAGATCTAGTAGTAGCACCAATTAATGTGAAAGGGTTTAAATTTATCTGTACCGTACGAGCGTTCGGACCAGATTCTATCATAATATCTATTTTAAAG
The DNA here is from genome assembly GCF_039123485.1 of Flavobacterium sp. PL12. Taxonomy (NCBI): domain Bacteria; kingdom Pseudomonadati; phylum Bacteroidota; class Flavobacteriia; order Flavobacteriales; family Flavobacteriaceae; genus Flavobacterium; species Flavobacterium sp. PL12. Next base: position 174,250 of record NZ_JBANDI010000003.1, on the reverse strand, counting down.
TCTTCCATAGCTGAATATAAATATTCTTCCACTATGGGACTTAAACGATGAATTTCATCAATAAAAAGCACATCTCTCTCTTCCAAGTTGGTTAAAAGACCAGCCAAATCTCCCGGCTTATCTAAAACAGGACCTGAAGTAATCTTGATACCTACTTGTAACTCATTAGCTAAAATATTAGCAAGCGTAGTTTTCCCTAGTCCTGGAGGACCATGAAACAAAGTGTGATCTAACGCCTCATTTCTTTGGTTCGCTGCTTGAACAAATATTTTCAAGTTTTCAAGTACCTGATCTTGTCCAGCAAAGTCATCAAAAGAAAGAGGTCTTAATTTCTTTTCGAGATCAAGCTCCTCTGAATTATAACCGTTTGTAGTAGGATCTAAATTTTCATTCATAGAACAAAGATAGAATAAAGTTACAAGTAAAAAAAAATGCCTTTCAGAATAGAAAGGCATTTTTAATATATTTAAAATCTAGTGATGTAATTCTTCTTCACCTGGTTTCATTGGTACATTTTGAGGTACAAAATCTACGTCATGATTAGGGTTACTATAATCATATGGCCATCTGTGAACTTCTGGAAGAGCACCTGGCCAGTTTCCATGTATGTGTTCTACTGGAGCAGTCCATTCAAGAGTTGTAGATTTCCATGGATTCTGTACTGATTTTTTACCGTAAAAAATACTAGCAAAGAAATTGTATAAGAAAACAAGTTGGAAAACTCCACCAATTAAAGCAAAAGTAGTAATAAGAACATTCACATTTTGAAGATCATCAAACAAAGGGAAACTAGTATTTGTGTAATAACGTCTTGGAAGACCAGCTAATCCAATAAAGTGCATTGGAAAGAATACCCCGTAAGCACAAACTGCAGTTACCCAAAAGTGAATATAACCTAAATTTTTGTTCATCATTCTACCATACATTCTTGGGAACCAGTGGTAAACACCAGCAAACATTCCGTATAATGCAGAGATACCCATTACTAAGTGAAAGTGAGCAACCACAAAATAAGTATCGTGAACATTAATATCCAGAGTACTATCTCCAAGAATAATTCCTGTTAGTCCACCAGTTATAAATGTCGAAACCATACCAATCGAAAACAACATAGCTGGATTCAATTGCAAATTACCTTTCCATAAAGTCGTGATCCAGTTAAAAGCTTTTACAGCAGATGGTATCGCAATCAATAAAGTGGTAAACGTAAAGACAGATCCTAGAAATGGATTCATTCCTGAAACGAACATATGGTGACCCCAAACGATCGTTGATAAAAATGCAATTGCTAAAACAGACATGATCATCGCTCTATAACCAAAGATTGGTTTACGAGAACTCGTAGCCATAACTTCAGATACAATTCCCATTGCTGGTAAAATAACGATATAAACCTCAGGGTGACCTAAGAACCAGAACAAGTGTTCAAACAATACAGGAGAACCACCTTGATAATGTAAAACTTCTCCAGCTATATAAATATCAGATAAGAAGAATGATGTTCCAAAACTTCTATCAAAAATTAATAATAACGCAGCAGATAAAAGAACTGGAAACGAAACAACTCCAATAATTGCAGTTACAAAAAATGTCCAGATTGTTAATGGTAACCTAGTCATCGACATTCCTTTTGTTCTAAGGTTGATAACTGTTACGATATAATTTAAAGATCCTAATAAAGAAGAAGCAATAAATATCGCCATAGATATTAACCAAAGAGTCATACCCATTCCTGAGCCAGGGATTGCTTGTGGCAACGCACTTAAAGGAGGATAAATTGTCCAACCTGATGATGCAGGACCAGCTTCAACAAATAATGAACTAAGCATTACAACAGCTGATATGAAAAATAACCAATAAGAAACCATATTCATAAACCCTGATGCCATATCTCGTGCACCAATTTGAAGTGGAATCAATAAGTTACTAAATGTTCCACTAAGACCGGCCGTCAAAACGAAAAAGACCATTATCGTCCCGTGTATGGTAACTAATGCTAAATAAATATCATTAGCCATAACTCCATTAGGAGCAAATTTATCACCTAATAAAATATTAAATATTTTAAAAGATTCCTCAGGCCATGCTAATTGCATTCTAAAAAGCAATGACATTAGTACCCCGATAACTCCCATTATAATACCTGTAATTAAGTATTGCTTGGAAATCATTTTATGATCTATACTAAAGATGTATTTAGTAATAAAAGTTTCTTTATGATGATGTTCGTGTTCGTGATCCAATGCGTGATCGTGACCTTCTGCTGACATATATGTATACTTTAAATTTTCTTAATAATATTATTTCATTGCCATTTTAGCAACAACCGTAGTATCTGCGCCTTTTGTCGAGTCCATTTTAGTAGCTCCGTCAATTGCTGGAACTGGAGTAGCGTTAGCTTCTTTTACTTGAGTTACAAGAAGTGCTTGCTCATTGATCCACTTTTTATAATCTTCAGGAGTGTCAACAATTACTTTCATTTGCATATTGTAGTGAGATGCACCACATATTTTATTACAAAGTAGTAAGTAATCAAAAGCGTAAGGATCTAAAGCTGTTTCGCCTTTAGCAACTAATTCAACACTTTTCTTCGCTCTTAAATCATTAATGTGTGCTACCTTTTCAATCATATAAGGCAACTCTCTATACTCAGCAGTAGTAAATACTGGAGTAAAAGCAAATTCAGTAACCATACCAGGAACAACATTCATTTGTGCTCTAAAGTGAGGAAAATAAGCAGAGTGCAAAACATCTTGAGATCTCATTTTGAAATGAACTTTCTTTCCTATCGGAATGTGCAGTTCAGTAACAACGATATCATCTTGAGAATATGGATCTGCCATATCAACACCTAGACTATTTACTCCTTCAATTAATCTTACGTTAGCTTTACCTAGTACATTATCTTCACCTGAATATCTAGCTTTCCAGTTAAACTGCTGTGCATAAAGCTCAATAACAATTGTATCCTCATCCTCATCAACAAACATAATATTTGTCCATGCATACAAACCGTACAAAATCAAACCAGCTAATACAACCGCAGGGATAACGCTCCATAATGCCTCTAACTTATTGTTATCAGCAAAGTAAAGTGCTTTTTGATCTTTTTTACCTCTGTATTTAAAAGCAAAATAGTGTAAAAGCGCTTGTGTAATTGCCTGAACAATGAATATAAGAACCCATGTAATGTTCATTAAAAAGTCAACATCTTCACCATGCTCAGAAGCTGGTGTATGTAAAACTAAAGGACCCCATTTAAACAATCCGTATATTGTGAAGATATAAAGAAAAGCAAGAAATGTGAACATGATATAACCTTGAACGTTATTATCATCATCTGTCGCTACTTCTGATGTATCTCTATTAGAACCAACTTGCGTTAGGTCGAATATTTTAGTCAATTGCCATAGAGCAACAGCTAATAAAACTAAAACTATAATTACCAACAAACTTGTCATCTGTTTTCTACTTTAAATATTAATAATGGAAATGTTTACTTTCATCAATGAAAGGATTTCTTTTTGGTAACAATGGTGATTTAGTTAATGCTGTGAAAACAACAAATATAAATAATCCAAGGAAGAAAAGGATAGAAGCTATCTCAGAAACTCCAATAAACCATCTGTCTCCAACTGTTCCAGGCATAATCATAAGGAAGAAATCTAGGTAATGTCCTAACAACATTACAACTCCCGCCATAACTAAAACCCACGTAATTCTCTTGAAATCTGTATTGATCAATATTAATAAAGGAAAAATAAAGTTCATCGTTACAGCTGCAAAAAATGGAAGATTATATATTTCTATTCTTGTGATGAAGTAAGTAACTTCTTCAGGAATATTAGCATACCATATTAAAACAAACTGTGAAAACCATAAGTAAGTCCAGAAAATACTGAAACCAAACATAAATTTAGCTAAATCATGAATATGACTTGTATTAACATGTTCTAAAAGACCTTTCGATTTCAGATATAAAGTTACCAATGCAATAACTGTAATACCACTTACGAAGAAACTTGAAAAAACATACCATCCAAATAATGTACTAAACCAGTGTGGGTCGATTGACATAATCCAATCCCAAGACATAATAGATTCAGTTACAATAAAGAATACAAGAAATATCGCTGAAATATTAAAATTCTTTTTATAATTAAGATTGTCGTTAGCCTCATCTTGAGCTAAACAATTTTTTCTAGAATAATACTGATATAAATTCCAACCAATTAAGAAAATTGCAGCTCTAATAATCCAAAAAGGAAAGTTTAAATAACCTGCCTTGTTAGCAATCAATTTATCTGCAGCAACTACAGCAGGATCTAACCATACAAAAAGATGATTAAAATGAAAACCTGACAGCAATAGTATGATAAAGAATATAACAGATCCTACAGGTAAATATGACGTAATACCTTGCATTACTCTAAATAAAACAGGAGACCATCCCGCTTGAGCTACTTGTTGAATAGCATAGAAAGCTAAAACACCAAGCGAAACAAGCATAAAGAATATACACGCTACATAAAAAGCAGCCCATGGCTTATTTTGTAATTGATGTAAAACATGATTTAAGTGTTCTGCATGCTCTTCTTCAGCATTAACAACATGTTTTTCTCTGTTAATTTTTGAAACTACTTCAACAGGCGCAACCGTAGTTTCATTCATAACTTTAGCAGTGTCTGTTTCAATAGCCATAACTACTTTAGAATCCTCTACTTTTTTATCGGCTGCGGCTACATTATGAGAATCAGTCGCATCATGTGCAGCTCCAGCTTCCGCAGAAACTTCGTGTTTTGCTTCACCATGACCACCATGACTCTCCGCTGCAAGAAGCGCTTCAACTTCTTGAATATCTTTTGGTGCAGTATAAAAACCATATCCAATTCCTAATATACCAACGGCCATTAAGATGAATGAAAGAGTTTTTAATTTACTTGAAAATGTATACATATCTATTACGATCAGTTTGTTCAACAATTATAATTCGCTTTTTAGTTTTAGAACATAGTCAGCAACTAACCAACGTTCTTGGGGATTCAATTGATTTGAGTGTGAACCCATTGAATTCAAACCATAAGTTACAACATGATAAATACTACCTTCTGTTATAACTCTATCTGCATAGCTAGGAACTCCTAAAAATTTCTCTCTCTCTACTAATTTACCTTTACCATTCCCGGCTGAACCGTGACAAGTCATACAGTAAATATCATAAAGCTCTTTTCCTTTTTCTGAATTTCTATCTTCAACAGCTAGAGGCGACTTTAAATTAGCTTTAGCTAACTCGTAACCCGCAGTAGAATTTTCATAATCAAACGGTTCAAAACCTCTGTTTATTGATCCTTCTGCTGGAAGCTGAGCCTCTTTACCATCTTTAAATGCATTCGATTCAGAGTAAGTTTCATAACCTACTGATTCGTACATATTTGGAAAATATTGATAGTTTGGTGCCGATGTATTATGGCAAGATGAAACTAAAATAGTTATACCAAATAAAAGTGTTATTTTATATACGCTTTTCATATCTAATTTAATGCTTATCTATTACTTTAACTTCTACAGCTCCGGTACTTTGAAAAAATGAAATTAATTCTTCTTCATTATCCCTTACAGCAACTTCCATCAAAAAATGGTCATCTGTAGTTCTAACATCTGGATTCTCTGCTTGTTTAAATGGCCATAATCTACTTCTCATGTAAAAAGTAATTACCATTAAGTGAGCAGCAAAAAATACAGTAAGCTCAAACATAATTGGAACGAATGCTGGCATATTTTCAATGTAGCTAAAACTTGGTTTACCACCAATATCTTGCGGCCAGTCTTCGATCATAATATAGTTCATCATCCAAGTTGCAAATGATAATCCAACACAACCATAAAGGAAAGCACAAATTGCTAATCTTGTAGGTGCAAGTCCCATCGCTTTATCCAAACCGTGTACAGGGAATGGAGTAAAAACTTCTTCAATATGATGATGAGCTGCTCTGGTTTGTTTAACCGCATCCATCAAAATATCATCGTCATTATAAATGGCGTATATTACTTTATTACTCATGGTGTGAATCTTTATTTGCTTCTCTTTCTCTTTTATAATTATCTCCAGTTCCTTTCAAAATTGTTTTTACTTCAGCTTGTGCAATCACAGGGAAAGTTCTAGAATATAATAAAAACAATACAAAGAAGAAACCTATTGTACCAATAAATGTACCTATATCAACAAACGTTGGTGAAAACATTGTCCAAGAAGATGGTAAGTAATCTCTATGTAACGAAGTTACGATAATTACAAATCTTTCGAACCACATTCCAATATTAACAACAATTGAAATTATAAATGAAAACATGATACTTGTTCTTAATTTTTTGAACCACATAAATTGTGGAGAAAAAACGTTACATGTCATCATTGACCAATATGCCCACCAGTAAGGTCCTGTTGCTCTGTTAAGGAAAGCATACTGCTCATACTCTACACCAGAATACCAAGCAACAAACAGTTCAGTAATGTAAGCTACACCTACTATAGATCCAGTAATCATGATAACAATATTCATCAGCTCAATATGTTGAACCGTAATGTAAGCTTCAAGATTTGATACTTTCCTCATTATAATAAGCAAGGTATTTACCATCGCAAATCCAGAGAAAACTGCTCCAGCAACAAAGTAAGGAGGGAAAATCGTAGTATGCCATCCTGGTATAACTGAGGTTGCAAAGTCCATCGATACAATAGTATGCACAGAAAGTACAAGTGGAGTAGCTAAACCTGCAAGAACTAAAGATACTTCTTCAAAACGTTGCCAGTCTTTTGCTCTACCGCTCCATCCGAAACTTAATATAGAATAAACTCTTTTGTTAAAAGGAGTAATTGCTCTATCACGTAGCATTGCAAAATCAGGTAGCAAACCAGTCCACCAGAAAACTAATGAAACCGAAAGGTAAGTTGAGATAGCAAATACATCCCAAAGTAATGGAGAGTTGAAGTTAACCCATAACGAACCAAATTGATTCGGGATAGGAAGAACCCAGTATGCTAACCATGGACGACCCATGTGTATAATTGGAAACAAACCTGCTTGAATTACAGAGAAAATTGTCATTGCTTCAGCAGAACGGTTAATCGCCATTCTCCAACGTTGACGGAAAAGTAAAAGTACTGCAGAAATTAACGTTCCTGCGTGACCAATACCAACCCACCAAACAAAGTTAGTAATATCCCATGCCCATCCGACAGTTTTATTTAATCCCCATGTACCAATACCTGTAGACACGGTGTAGATAATACAGCCAAGTCCCCAAAGGAAGGCTATTAATGCGATTGAAAATACAATCCACCAATGTTTGTTTGCTTTACCTTCAACAGGTCTAGCTACATCTACAGTTACATCGTGATAAGTTTTATCACCTATAACTAAGGGTTTTCTAATGGTTGCTTCGTAGTGAGACGACATAATCCTTTATATTGATTCTTAATTAATTTATTTTGTACTAGGTATTTCTAACTTTAACGTGATAAATCACATTTGGTTTTGTTCCAACATGCTCTAATAAATGATACATTCTCTCATCAGCTGCTAATTTAGTAATTTCAGCTTCAGAATCATTTACATCTCCAAATTTCATTGCTCCAGTAGAACAAGCATTTGAACATGCAGTTTGGAATTCACCATCAACTACAACTCTTCCTTCTCTTTTTGCTTTCAAAATTGTAGCTTGTGTCATTTGAATACACATAGAACATTTTTCCATTACACCACGAGAACGAACATTCACATCAGGATTTAAAACCATACGTCCTAAATCGTCATTCATATTATAATCAAATTCACTATTCTTGTTATACAAGAACCAGTTAAAACGACGCACTTTATAAGGACAGTTGTTAGCACAGTAACGAGTACCAACACATCTGTTATAAGCCATTTGGTTTTGACCTTGACGACCATGAGAAGTCGCGGCTACAGGACAAACAGTTTCACAAGGTGCATGATTACAATGCTGACACATTACAGGTTGAAATGAAACCTGAGGATTATCACCTGCTTTCTCCATCTCGTTGAACGTAGATAATGAACTTGATAAACCTTCAATGTTTTCTTTTCTTTCGTTATCTCCAGCAAATGTACTTTCAGAAGAGTAGTATCTGTCAATACGCAACCAGTGCATATCACGGCTTCTTCTAATTTCAGATTTACCAACAACTGGAACGTTATTTTCAGCGTGACAAGCTATAACACAAGCCCCACATCCTGTACATGAATTCAAATCAATCGAAAGATTAAAATGATGACCAGTACTACGATCAAATGAAGTCCATAAATCTACTTTAGTAGCTTCTACTTCTTTATGATCTAATGAAACCATAGGTTGTGGATTCCAAACCTTTGCATCTTTAGTATTGAAGATTTCCAAAGAAGTTTCTTTGATAATATCTCCTCTACCCATTAATGTTTTTTGCCCTTGAACAGAAGCGAACTCATGCTCTCCTCCAGCCTTAGCTAAGGTAATAGACTGTACATTATTGAAACCTTTATATAGAGAGTAAGCATTTAAACCTACCATCATTTCTTCTTTAAGAGCAGCCTTGCGACCGTAACCTAATGCTAATCCAACTGTACCAACAGCTTGACCTGGTTGAACAATTACTGGAACATTTTCTAATTTCAATCCGTGAGCCGTAGTAATAGTAGCATAACTTCCGTTAAGACCACCATTTGCAACGATTTCATTATGAAGTTCGTATTTCTTCGCATCTGCATTCGAAACAGTAACATAGTTATCCCATGAAACTCTTGTGATTGGATCTGGAAATTCTTGCAACCATGGATTGTTTGCTTGTTGACCATCTCCCATTCCAGTTTTAGTATACAATACTAATTCTAGACCTTGTGAAGCTTTTGATTGCGCTAGAGCATTTGCAGCAGCACTATAATCAGCTGAACCACCAGAAAGGCTTGAAGCAGCACCAACGTATATACCATCATGTAAAACTTTGTTCCAAGATGAACCAGAGATCATTGAAGAAGCATTCGTTTTAATATAATCGTAAAACGTCCCAGAAACACCATTCAAAGACAATAAAATATCTTGAAATTGTTTTGTATTAAATAATGGACGAATTGTTGGTTGAGTAATTCCGTAAGTACCTTTTGTAATACTAACATCATTCCATGACTCTAAATAATGAGGAACTGCAGCTGCGATTGTACTAATCGAAGCCGTTTCATCTTCTTTAAGAGAAAAAGAAACTGTTGTTTTAACTTTTTTAATTCCTTCTACGAAAGAATTACTGTCTGCTAAAGTATATACAGGGTTAACGCCACTCATCATTAGTGTATGAACACTACCTGCTTTCATATCTGCAATTAACTGCATTACTTTAGCATTCGAACCTTTTCTAATTTGTCTAACGCCTGATGTACTAAAAGACTCACTTGATAAATTTTGGTTAATAGCCAAAACTAATAATTGTGCGTTTTTATCTTGAATACCAGAAACCAATAGACCTTTAGATCCAGCTGCCTTTAATTGCTGAGCCGCTTTAGTAACCTCTGCTTTAAAAGCAGCATCTAAAGTTACGCCTACAGCTGAACCTGTTACAATATTATATATATGAACTAATGCTTGTTTTTGATTAGCAGTTGACATTGCCAAACGCTTATCAGCAGCAGCACCAGATAAAGTCATATTAGACTCTAATTGGAAGTGACGTGACATCATTCCTAATTTAGGACTTCTTCCTTTAGCATATCCAGCACCGTATCCACCACCTTGCCAATCACCAAGGAAATCAGCTCCAACAGATACGATAAGTGACGCTTTAGAAAAGTCATAATCAACTAACGCTCTTTCACCGTAAACTGATTCGAAAGCATCTAAAGCTTCAGATTCAGATACTGCATCGTAAATAACGTGTTTAGCATTTGAATTCTTAGATAAAAATTCAGCGACAAGCTTTTCAGTTGATGGACTTGCTAAAGTGTTAGTTAGAAGAACAACTTGGCCACCAGTCGCAGTAGCATCAGCTATACTAGTTTTAATTTTAGAATCTACAGCAGTCCAAGTTGAAGCTTTACCTTCTACTTTAGGCTCCTTCAAACGCATACTGTCATAAAGCGACAATATAGACGCATGGATTCTAGCATTAGCGCTAAACTTAGCTCCATCGATCGTATTATTATCAATTTTAATAGGACGACCTTCGCGTGTTTTCACTAAAAGATTAGCGAAATCAAATCCATCAAAAACTGAAGTTGCATAATAATCTGAAACTCCAGGAATGATTTGCTCTGGCTGAAGAACGTAAGGTATCGATTTGTTTACAGGACCCTCGCAAGCTGCAAGCGTTGCCGCCGCAGTACTAAAACCAACGTACTTTAAAAAATCACGACGTGATGTTGATGAAGATGATAATGCATCACCATTTCCTAAAAATTCATCAGTAGGAATTTCTTCAACAAATTCGTTATTTCTAAGCGCCTCAACAATAGAACTATTTTTGTCTAGTTCTTCAACACTTTTCCAGTATTTTTTGTTTGATGACATATATAAATATTAAAAACTTAATAATTTGATTAATAATGGCATTTACCACATTCTAAACCTCCCATTTGGGCAGCAGTCAATTTCTCAACACCGTATTTCTTAGAAAGTTCAGCATGAATTTTAGTGTAATATTCATTCCCTTCCATTTTAACGTCAGTCTTTCTGTGGCAATCAATACACCAACCCATAGTTAATGGAGCGAATTGTTTCTGAATTTCATACTCTTGAACTGGTCCGTGACAAGTCTGACATTCAATTCCAGCAACAGTTACGTGTTGAGAGTGATTGAAGTATACAAAATCAGGTAAGTTATGGATACGAACCCATTTAACAGGTTGTGTTTTTCCAGTATAACTTTGGCTTGCTGGATCCCAACCCACCGCTGTATATAGTTTCTGGATTTGCTCATCGTAAAAAGCTTTGCTGTACTCAGGTGTAGCAGTACTTTCAGCAACTTCACCAATGTTCTTATGACAGTTCATACAAACATTTAACGAAGGTATTCCAGCGTTCTTACTAACTCTAGCAGCAGAGTGGCAATATTTACAGTTAATCTCATTATCACCAGCGTGAATCCTGTGTGAGTAATGGATTGGCTGTATTGGAGCGTAATCTTGATCAACACCTATCTGCATTAAGAAACCGTACACGAAATATGCACTTGCTAACAACAAGAATATCGCAGTTACTAATACTAAAAATTGATTTCTTACGAATGCTTTCCAAATAGGAGTTGTAGCCGTTTTTGGCTCTACCTCTATTCCGTTTACTTTTGCTACTTTAGATAAAACTTTATTTACCAAGAATAACATAACAACTAAAACAACCATAACAAGCGCTAAAGCACCTAGAATAATGTTGTTTGAAATTCCACTATCAGAAACTGAAGTTCCAGGAACAGCAACAGTTCCAGCAGCTGCAGCAGGAGCTTCAACTTTAGGTTCTGATGTATATGCTAAGATATTATCAATATCTGAATCAGACAATTGTGGAAAAGCAGACATAACTGCTTTATTGTTTTCATTGTAAACCTTTACTGCTTGAGCATCTCCAGATTTAATTAATTCAGAACTATTTCTAATCCATTTGTACAGCCATGGAGTGTCATATTTGCCAGCCACACCTCTAAGTGCGGGTCCAGTAGCTTTAGCATCCATTTTGTGACATGCCGCACAATTTGCATTGAACAATTCTTTACCTTTTACAGCATCTCCACCACTTGTTGCAGCAGGAGCCGCAGCGTCATCAGCTACCGGAGCAGCGTCTTGAGCGAATGAATTTAAAGAAAAAATTAACGATAAGGCTAAGCCTATAAATAATTTCTTTGCGATCGAATTATGGTTACCCACCTTTTTCATATTATATAATGATTATCTAATAAAAATTGGCACAGTTTTTTCTAAGTGATTTATAAAAACTAGTCCTTTATTTTAAAACTTCGACAAAAATACGACTTAAGAACTATTCTCAAAACCTTAAAATAGTCTTAATTTCAATTTATATCAATTCTAAATAACAATTACAGTTTGGCATCAGCCATTAAATATTATTTTTGCACAAAAACAATCACATTATGAGAATTTTAGCCCGTAGAAAAGCATTTTATATAACATTGACATTATTAGTTTGTAGCATTTATGCAAATGCGCAACGTGGAAACATTACTGTAAGACAAGACTCTAAATTCGAAAATTTGCTCAACGAAAAGAGAAAAAGCAACTTTTCAAATGTAGCAAATGAGAGATATCAAATTCAAATCTTTAGTGGCGACAGTGAAAAGGCGAAAAGTACTTTAAATGAATTTCGACAAGAATTTAGAGACACCGATGGAACCATCTTTTTTTTCACACCAAATTACAAAGTGTGGGTTGGAAACTACAAAACGCGCATCGAAGCAGAGCGAAATTTAATTGAAATCAGAAAACGATACAACAACGTTCATTTAATAAAACCAACTAAATAAATTTTTACATTTTATAGAAACAAGAAAGACCACTGTAACTAAGTGGTCTTTCTTGTTTTTATGAAGTTCGCACAAAAGATTTTAAATAGAAACTTAATTAAGTTTCGAAAATGATTTATTGTACGAAATTCGCAGTTCTTAAACAACAAGGGAACGCAGAAGCACTAAAACTGAATCATTATATCAATTACGTTACTTAATGATTAAAATTATCCTGAAGAGCTAATCATCAAAGCTAAATTTCAAGTTAGTGAAACATAACAAAATCAAAATTGTATCTCCTAATTTGCCTCAGTACAGTAAAGCCTTCATCAGCAATATTTAATAAACAAAGTCTACATGCTTGATTGTTTTAAGACACTGATAGCACTTGTATTTAATAGGAATTTAATTTTTAGAATATTAAGTAGTTTTAATTAAACCTAAACTAATTTTTCTCATTCCACGAAATGAGATTAAACACTTTCTGCATTTTTATATTTTTATCAACTTTATAAAAATATTATTTCGCAATGAAGGAGATTTGAAATATTAAATCTGAGATCTCTACTAAACGTTTTTAAGCTCGATAAACAGTATTTCAAGGAAGAACTGTCTAATCAAATTATCTCCATAAAATTCAACAAGAATTACAAAACTTTGAATAAAATTTTCAAACTAAAAATCGTACCAAAGTAAATTACAAGACATTTTTAAAACCTTAAGTTTATTTTTGCTCTAAAATTATAAATTACATCTCTTAGTTCTTACTTTCGATATTAGCTTTAAGTCATAAGAATAAAAACATTTATCCTAAAACACAAAAAATCCCGACTAATCGGGATTTTTTAATTTATTTATATGAAATACTATTTCAATTTCTTTTTGATTGCTACCTCATGGTACGATTCAATAATATCTCTTTCTTCGATATCATTATATCCTTTCACTTGAACACCACAATCATATCCTTTAGCTACATCTTTTACATCATCCTTGAAACGTTTCAACGCTAACAACTCTCCTGTAAATACAACAACTCCTTCTCTAATGATACGCATTTTGGCATTTTTAACAATTTTACCATCCATAACCATACAACCAGCAATTGAACCAACTTTAGAAATTTTGAATATCTCTCTAATTTCTGCAGTACCCAGAATCTCTTCTTTCATTTCAGGAGCTAACATTCCTTCCATTGCGTCTTTCAAGTCATCAATCGCAGCGTAGATAATAGAATAATAACGGATATCGATTTCTTCTTTATCAGCTAATTGTCTAGCATTACCAGCAGGACGAACGTTAAATCCAATAATAATTGCATCAGATGCAGAAGCTAACATTACGTCAGTTTCTGTAATTGCACCAACACCTTTATGTATAATATTGATTTGAATTTCTTCAGTAGATAATTTAGAGAATGAATCAGATAATGCTTCAACTGATCCATCTACATCTCCTTTAAGGATAATGTTCAATTCTTTAAATTGACCTAACGCGATTCTACGTCCAATTTCATCCAAAGTAATGTGACGTTGTGTACGAACAGATTGCTCACGCATTAATTGAGAACGTTTAGATGCAATTTGTTTTGCTTCTTTTTCTTCTTCGAATACATTGAACTTGTCACCTGCAGTAGCTGCTCCATCAAGACCTAAAACTGATACTGGAGTTGAAGGACCTGCAACAGAAACTATATTTCCTCTTTCATCATGCATGGCTTTAATTTTACCATGATGTTTTCCAGCTAACATATAATCTCCTACTTTCAGTGTTCCATTTTGAACTAAAATAGTAGAAACATATCCTTTCCCTTTATCTAAGAATGCTTCAACAACTGTTCCTTGTGCTGCTTTATTTGGATTAGATTTCAAATCAAGCAATTCTGCTTCTAGCAATACTTTCTCCAATAACTCTTTCACACCAGTTCCTACTTTTGCAGAAATATCATGTGATTGAATTTTACCACCCCAGTCTTCAACAAGCAAATTCATACCTGCTAATTTCTCTTTTATCTTCTCTACATTAGAGTTAGGCTTATCAATTTTATTGATTGCGAAAATAATAGGAACATTTGCAGCCTGTGCGTGGCTAATTGCTTCTTTAGTTTGCGGCATGATATCATCATCAGCTGCAATTACAATAATAGCAATATCTGTAACTTGAGCTCCACGTGCACGCATCGCGGTAAACGCTTCGTGACCAGGAGTATCTAAAAATGCAATTTTTTGTCCGTTATCTAATGTTACTCCGTAGGCACCAATATGCTGTGTAATTCCTCCAGATTCACCTGCAATAACATTTTCCTTACGGATGTAATCCAGTAAAGATGTTTTACCGTGATCGACGTGACCCATCACAGTTACAATAGGAGCTCTAAAAACTAAGTCTTCCTCTCTATCTTCTACAACTTGTATTGCTTCTTCAATATCTACAGTGATAAACTCCACTTCGTAGCCAAACTCATCTGCTACAATAGTTAAAGTTTCTGCATCTAATCTTTGGTTCATGGTAACCATGATTCCAAGTGACATACACGTACCAATAACTTTAGTAATTGGCACATCCATCATGATGGCAATTTCACCTACTGTTACAAACTCAGTAACCTTAATGGTTTTACTTCCTTCGTCAATAGCTCTTTGCTCCTCATCAGATTTCTGACGGTGTGTATCTCTTTTATCTCTTCTATATTTAGCAGCTTTAGATTTACCACCTTTACCTTGTAGTTTCTCTAAAGTCTCTCTAATTTGATTTTTAACTTCTTCTTCTGTCGGCTCAACTTTAGCAACAATTGCTGGTCGGTTTCCTTTAACAAATCCCGGTCTTGAACTTCTATTAGCGTTAAATCCACCACCACCTACATTAGGTGTAATCTTGTTAGGATTTGGCGCACCTGGAACTCCTGGTATTGCAGGCGGTCTTGGAGCACCTGGTTTAGGAGCAATCCTTTTACGCTTATTTTTATTTGCATTTGCAGCAGCAGCAGATCCCGGAGCTCCTGGTTTATTAGGAGTGATCTTAGGCTCTTCTTTTTTCTTTTTAGGTTTATTAAATTGAGATAAATCAATTATTTGACCTGTCAAAGTTGTACCAGACAACTTTTGATATTGTGTAGCAATAGTTTCATCCACTGGAGCTTCATCAGACTTAACAGCATCCGCTTTTGGCGCAGCTACAACTTCAGCAGCAACTTCTTTCGGAGCTTCTACTTTAACTTCTTTAATTCCAGGAATCGATTTAACTACTTTTTTATCTGCAACAGTTTTTTCTTCTAAAGGCTTTTCCTGAATAGGCTTTTCAGCAACAACTTTTTCAGCCTTAGCTTCTGCAATTTCTGGTTTTACCTCAGCAACTGTAGCTACTGGAGTTTCAACTTTTTCGACTGCTTTCACCGGTGCAATGATTGAAGGCTTTTTAGGATTAAGATCAATTTTACCTACTTGAACTGGACCTGCAATAACCGCTCTCGCTTTTATCACTTCCTGTTGTTTAAGGCGATCTTCCTCAACTTTACGCTTGTCTTCAATTTCCTTTTCGCGTTCTAAACGCAAAGCTTCTTTCTCTTTTCTTTTTTCTTCTCCTACTTCTTTAGAAGCTTCTTTATTCCCCTTGTCACCAGCAAATTGACCGCACAAGACTTTGTATACATCATCAGAAATTTTTGTGTTTGGATTTGACTCAATAGCAATTCCTTTATCTTTTAGATAATCCACAGCTCTTTCCAAAGAAATATTCAATTCCCTTAAAACTTTGTTTATTCTAATAATTCTCTCTTCAGACAT
The DNA here is from genome assembly GCF_039123485.1 of Flavobacterium sp. PL12. NCBI lineage: Bacteria > Pseudomonadati > Bacteroidota > Flavobacteriia > Flavobacteriales > Flavobacteriaceae > Flavobacterium > Flavobacterium sp. PL12. The sequence continues at coordinate 157,972 of NZ_JBANDI010000003.1, read as the reverse complement.
AAAACCTTTTTATTATTATCTTTTTTGTTATTCCTCGCTTTACTCCCGACTCGATACCTATCGAATAAGAATTAATTGTAAAGCGGCGTGTTTATCGTTGAAGAACTATTGACTAATTGTCAAATTCTTCTTTCAATATTCTCATTACATCTAGAATCGTTTCCTCTTCTAGGTCTGTTCTTCTCACTAAATCATCTACATCTTGTTTCAAAATACTTTTTGCTGTATCTAAACCAATTTTTGCAAACTCTTCAATAACCCAGTCTTCAATTTCATCTGAAAACTCAGTTAATTCAACATCATCCTCATCAGCAGTTGCACCAGCAACATCACCTTCGCGAATAACATCTAATTCATAACCGGTTAATAAACCTGCTAATTTAATATTATGCCCACCACGACCAATAGCTTTCGAAACTTCTTCAAGCTTCAAGAAAACTTCTGCTCTTTTAGTTTCTTCATTAATTTTAATAGAAGAAACCTTTGCTGGACTTAATGCTCTAGTAATGAACAATTGAATATTACTAGTATAATTGATAACGTCAATATTTTCATTTCCTAATTCACGCACAATTCCGTGAATACGAGAACCTTTCATTCCAACACAAGCTCCTACTGGATCAATTCTATCATCATAAGAATCAACAGCTACTTTTGCTTTTTCACCAGGAATTCTTACCACTTTTTTAACCATAATTAAACCGTCAAAAACTTCTGGAATTTCTTGTTCAAACAATTTTTCTAAAAACTTCTCAGAAGTTCTAGACATAATAATTTGAGGTTTGTTTCCTTTCAATTCAACGCTTTCAATAATTCCTCTTACATTATCTCCTTTACGGAAAAAGTCAGATGGAATTTGTTTTTCTTTTGGCAATACAATTTCGTTACCTTCATCATCAACTAAAATAACAACTCTAGGTCTTACGTGATGCACTTCAGCTGTATAAATATCTCCAACTAAATCTTTAAATTGCTTGTAAAGATTTGTATTGTCATGCTCATGAATTTTAGAAATTAAATTTTGGCGTAAAGCTAAAATAGCTCTTCTACCTAAGTCAATTAATTTCACCTCTTCTGATACTTCTTCTCCAATCTCAAAATCAGATTCAATTTTTCTAGCCTCTGTTAATGTAATTTCTTCGTTTTCAAAATCCAGATCCTCATCAGCAACGATTACTCTCCTTCTCCAAATTTCCATATCTCCCTTATCAGGATTTATAATAATATCGAAATTATCGTCTGATCCGTATTTTTTTTTCAATGCATTTCTAAATACATCTTCTAAAATTGCCATAAGCGTTACACGATCAATAAGTTTATCATCTTTAAACTCAGAGAATGAATCGATTAATGCTAAGTTTTCCATGCGAATTCTTTAATTAAAATGTTACTGTAACAATTGCTTCTTTAATATTTCCGTAAGGAAGTTTCAATTCTTTTTGAACTGTTTCTTTTCCTTTTCCAATTTTCTTAGGCTCTCTTGCTTCCCAAGACAAAACTACAAAATCATCATCAGCTTCCACTAATTCTGCTTCAATTGTTTCTCCTTCTGTCTTAACAATCAATGTTCTACCTATATTTTTCTTGTACTGTCTAACTAACTTCAGCGGTGACCCAACCCCTACTGACGCTACCTCTAAAGAGTAATCTTGTTCCTCACGGTCCAAGTGTGCATCTATAAAACGACTCACATCAATACAATCCTGAAGCGCTACTCCATCATCCCCGTCTAGATTCACAATAACCTTGAAAGCATCAGTGATAATAAGGTCTATCAAAAAAATAGATGGCTTTTCTAAAAGGCATTCTACCAGCAACGTATTTACTTTTTCTTTAAATGTCATATTTTTTATAAAAAGAGGGGACATATTAGTCCCCTCATTATCTAGATTTTAATAAATAACGGTGCAAATATAGTGTTTTTTTTATAAACTAAAATAATCGATTGCTCTAAAAAAAAATCTTACCTTTAATAGATGATTTAAATAAGTATTTTCTTTAATAAATTAACACTTTTACTGTATGAAACGTATTTTAGTTCCAACCGATTTTTCCCAGTACGCAGAAAATGCACTTAAGGCGGCAGCTCTTATTGCTCGAGAAAATGATTCCCAAATATATTTATTACACTTAATAGAACTACCCAGTCACATAGACAATGGAATAAAAGCACAAAGCCTAATTCCTGAAGCAGTACTCTTCGTTGATAAAGCAAATGAAACTTTACAAACCATAGCACGAAATCCATACCTAGATGGTATTTCGGTTTTTATTACTGTCCAAATTGAAACTGCGTTTGAAGGAATTTTATCGTACACCAAAAAAAATGAAATTGATTTAATTGTTATGGGTTCTAATGGAGCTTCAGGTTTTAAAGAAATATTAATTGGGTCGAATGCTGAAAAAATAGTTCGACTTTCAGAAAAACCTGTTTTAATCGTTAAAGACGACATTGGAACTTCAACTTTTAAAAAAATAGTGTTTCCTACTGATTTTTCTAATGAAGCGCATGCACCATTTAAAAGCTTAATCGAATTTGCTTCTATTTTTAAATCTCAAATAGATTTAGTGTTAATTTCAACTCCCAACATCTTCAAGACTACAATCGAATCTGAAATAAAAATGGAGGAATTCATTCAAAAGTATAACTTTAAAAACTACACTTTAAATATCTTTAATGACAGCACTATTGAAAATGGTATTACAAATTTTGCAACTAAAATGGAAGCTGACTTAATCGCTATCTGCACTCACGGAAGAACAGGAATAGCTCATTTTATAAATGGAAGCGTAACCCAAGATGTGGTAAATCATAATCCAAGACCCGTAATCACATTTAAAATATAGAACGAATCATCAAGAAAAATAAAATGCATAAAAAAACCCCTCATAAATGAGGGGTTTTCCGTTGGTCTACTAGGACTCGAACCTAGAAAGACTGCACCAAAAACAGTTGTGTTACCATTACACCATAGACCAGCATTGCTGCTAAGCGAGTGCAAATTTAGAATAAATTTTAGTTTGCGCAAACTTTTTAAGCCTTTTTGTCAAAAAAAAATCAAATTAATTTTAAAGTCAAAATTAAAGATCAGCAAAGACATTCACTATCAATACTTTAATAATATATAGGACTTTTCGAGAAATTTTTGTTAATGACTACATCTATAAACAAAAAAAGATTTTCTTTGCAACTTACATTTAAATTTAATTTTTGACATGGATAAAGCAAGTTTCAATTTCAATAAATGGAATACAATCATTGGTTGGCTTACATTTGGGATAGCATTATTAACCTATACTTTGACCGTTGAACCTACCATGAGCTTTTGGGATTGTGGAGAATACATTGCCACCGCTGCTAAATTAGAGGTTGGACACCCTCCTGGAGCTCCGTTATACCAAATGATAGGTGCTTTTTTCGCGATGTTCGCGACGGATGACACAAAAATTGCTTTGATGGTAAATATGATGTCTGTGTTTTCAAGTGCATTCACCATTTTATTTTTGTTTTGGTCTTCTTCGATAATTTTAAGAAAATTAGTTATTCGATTCAAAACGTCAGACGTTGAAAATAATTCAGACACACAAATTAATAAAAGTAATGATATTGTTATATTAGGAGGTTCATTTGTAGGAGCTTTAGCGTACACATTCTCTGATAGTTTTTGGTTTAATGCTGTTGAAGCCGAAGTTTATGCCATGGCTTCCTTGTTTATTGCTCTACTATTTTGGCTCGGTTTACGATGGGAGCAAGATATGAACAAACCTAGAGGAAATAGATGGTTGTTAATCATATCCCTTGTCATTGGACTTTCTTTTGGAGTACACTTTATGGCATTACTTACCATTCCTGCAATAGGATTTTTATATTTCTTTAAACATTATAAAGTCGTTACAATAAAGAGTTTCGTCATTGCGAATATTGTTGTGGTTGGAGTTTTACTATTCATCTTTAAATTATTATTACCTCTTACTATGGGATTCTTTGGTCAAACCGAAGTATTCATGGTAAATAGCTTGGGACTACCTTTTGACTCTGGGACCATATTTGTAACTGCTTTACTAATTGCATTATTTTACTTTGGATTAAAGTACACTAAGAGTAAAGGCTTAGTAACATATAACACCTTAATTCTTTGCATCCTTTTCATTTTAGTTGGATTTTCTACATGGATTATGTTGCCTATTCGTGCTAATGCAAATACGGTAATTAATGAAAATAAACCTTCGGATGCGCGTGAAGTATTAGCTTATTATAATAGAGAGCAATACGGTGTAAATCCTTTGTTTTACGGACCACAATACACTGAGAACTTTGCTGGATTAGACAAAAACAATCCTTATCAAGACAAAGCTCCCAATTATGAAAGAGATTACAAAACTGGAAAGTATGTTATTGTAAATAATTTCAAAAACGCCTCTCAAAATACAGACGATAATCAGAAAACGATATTGCCAAGGATGTGGAGTGACGGACATATTGAAAACTACATGAATTTCACAAATCCTCCAGCGTTCCGACTTAATCCTAATTATCCATACGAAGATGATTTGGCAAAATACGGTATCGATCCAAGTGAATTAACAGAGGAAGATTACAACAAAGCTATTGCACAACTTAAGCAAGAAACAGAGAAAACAATCAATGAGTTTAGACAAGCGTACGCTCAAAAACAAATTGATAACGAAGGATATGTAAAATTCCTTAAAAGTTACGGTGATTATCTAATTGTCGAAAAACCTACTACAGCAGACAATCTTGGCTTTATGGTTGAATACCAATTTGGGTATATGTATTGGAGGTATTTAATGTGGAATTTTGTTGGTCGTCAAAATGATGTTCAAGGCCGATACGATTACTTAGACGGAAACTGGTTAAGTGGAATATCTTTCATAGACAGTTTACATTTAGGAAGTCAAGACAATTTGCCAGCAGATGTTTTAAATAATAAAGGAAGAAACGTTTATTTCTTTTTACCATTTATTCTAGGCTTAATCGGTTTAATGTATCACGCCAATAAAGATTTAAAAAGCTTCTATGTCTTGCTAGCGCTATTTCTCTTTACGGGTATTGCATTAAAAATCTATCTAAACGAAAGACCTTTCGAACCAAGGGAAAGAGATTATGCATTGGTTGGTTCCTTTTACGTCTTTGCCATCTGGATAGGTTTTGGCGTCTATGCGATATATGAAAGTGTACAAAAGTATTTAGCTCCAAAAATAGCAGGACCTATCATTATTGCAGCCAGTTTACTTGCAGCTCCTGTGCTTATGGCGTCGCAAAACTGGGATGACCATGATCGTTCTGGTAAGTATACTGCTTTGTCAATGGCAAAAGCATACCTTACTTCTTGTGATCCAAATGCTATTTTATTTACTATAGGTGATAATGACACATTCCCACTTTGGTACGCCCAAGAAATTGAAGGAATACGAACTGACGTTAAAATCGTAAATACAAGTTTATTTATGACTGACTGGTATATCGATCAGATGAAAACGAAAACGTACGAATCAGATCCATTACCTATTTCTTTCACTCACGATCAATATGTAGGTGATAATTTAGATTATGTGGCTCATATTCCAAAAGTTGAAAGCAGATGGGATATTAAAGATTTTATGGATTTTATTAAAAATCCAAAATCAACAGTAGGAATGCAAAATGGTCAAACAATCCATTTCTATCCTACTAATAAAATCAGAATTCCAGTTGACAAGGATATTATCATTAAGAATAAAGTGGTTTCTCCTAAATATAACGACTCTATCGTTCCTTACATCGATGTAGATATTAAAGGAGGCGCATTGTATAAAAATAGATTGATGATGCTTGATATCGTAGCTAACAACAACTGGAAGCGACCTATCTATTTCAGCGGAGGTGCTTTTGATAATGAAGATTACATCTGGATGAAAGACTATCTTCAGTTAGAAGGAATGGTTTATAAATTAGTACCGATAAAAACTGCAATACCTAAAGAAGGTGGACCACTTGAAATGGGACAAATTGATAGTGACAAGATGTACGACAAAGTGATGAAATGGGATTGGGGAAATAGCGATAGTCCAAAAATATACCACGATCCTGAAACTAGAAGAAATAGTATTACCTATCGATCAAATCTATCTAGATTAATGAATCAATTGATTGTTGAGGGCAAGAAAGAAAAAGCTAAAAATATAATCGAATTAGCAATGGCTAAAATGCCGGTAGACTATTTTGGCTATTATTCTTTAGTAGAACCTTTTGCTGCTGGATATTACAAAATTGATGAGAAAGTAAAAGCGCAACAATTATTAGAAAAACTTATTGGTAAATATCAAGACAATTTGAATTATTACGGAAAGCTGAAAGCTTCTGAGCAAAGCAGTATTGCAACGCCTATAATTATTGATCTCGAGCGTTATAGAAGCTTACTACAAGTGATGAAAGAAAATGGCGATACTGCTTTCTACAATAAGCATAAAATTACTTTTAATACGTATATCAAAATGTTTGAGCGTTTTGAGCGAGACGAAGAATAATTTTCAAAAAAAATCAAAGTAATTAATTGATACTAAAATGAGTTAAGAGAATTATTTATTGCAAGATAAATTTTTCGCTTAACTCATTTTAATTTATAGTAAAATTCTTCTTCAATTTCCTGATTATGAAGCTCTACTGGGTAAAGACAAATTGGCTCATTAAAAAATTATTCCGCAATTATAAATGGGATGTTTCCAATGACGAAAAAAAAGTATACCTGACTTTTGACGACGGACCTGTTCCAGAAGCAACCTCTTGGGTTTTAGAAGAATTATTAAAATATAATGCAAAGGCGACATTTTTCTGCATCGGTGATAACATTCAAAAGCATCCAGAATTATTTGAAAAAATCAGTGAAGCAGGTCATTCAGTTGGAAATCACACGTACAATCATTTGAATGGATGGAAGACTCCAACAAAAACATATTTAGAGAATATAAAAAGATGTGAAGATGAAATTTATCGAAATGACAGCATTTCATTGCATAAAAAGCTATTTAGACCTCCTTACGGAAAAATAAAATTATCGCAATCAAGAGCATTGCGAAGTTTAGGATACGAAATAATAATGTGGGATGTTCTTAGTGCCGACTTTGACACTGAAATAAGTAAAGAAAAATGTCTAGACAATGTACTATCTAACATTAGACCTGGAAGTATTATTGTTTTTCACGACAGCATCAAAGCATTTAAAAATCTTGAATACGCATTACCAAAAACACTAGAATATTTAAAAACAAATGATTTTACTTGCGAAGTTTTATAAATTAAAATCTATAATTGTTCTTGAACAATCCCAATCAATGTGTTAGCATCTAATTCACCTGATTGTCTCCAAATCATTTCTCCTGCTTTATAAATCATTAATGTTGGCAAACCTTTGATACGTAAAGCCTCTGCTAATTCTTGGTTTTTATCAACATCAATTTTTATAACTTTAGCTTTATCGCCAAGAGCAGCTGCTACATCTCTAATGACAGGGTGCATAGAAACTGAAGGCTCGTTCCACTCCGTGTAAAAGTCAATTAACACTGGTAATTGAGTATTTATAAGTTCTCCAAATTTTGACATAAAACTAAGAATTTAATTTTTAAAAAAATACACTAAACAGAGCTATTTATTTTACAAATGTAGCATTTTTAACTTATTATGCTACTTTACCGCCCTTTTTTAGTTCGATTACTGTGATTTCTGGCATGATACCAACTCTCCCTGGATAAGCATGAAAACCAAAACCTCTGTTTACATATACATATCTTCCCATATTCTCATAAAGTCCAGCCCACTGTTTGTACACATATTGTGCTAAACTCCATTTAAAATATCCTGGGATTTCAATCCCAAATTGCATTCCGTGCGTATGTCCAGATAGCGTTAATTGATAATGCTTTTCATCGTTTTGTACAACGTGCTCCCAGTGAGACGGGTCGTGACTCATCAATATTTTAAAATCCTCTTTTTTTAATTGGCCTGCAGCCTTATTTAAATCACCAGCTTGTTTGAAATTATGTCCCCAGTTCTCTACTCCTACTAAGGCAATTTTATCACCGCCCTTCTGAATAAAAGTATGCTCGTTTAACAACAAATTAAAACCTATTTCTCCGTATAAACTTTTAATAGCATTAAAATTATTGTCTTTATCTTTCTCTGATGGCCAAGTAACATATTCACCGTAATCATGGTTTCCTAACACGGAATACTTACCATATTCATGTTTTTTAATTTTGTTAAAAGTCTCGATCCACGGATGCATTTCGGTAGCGTGCGTATTAACAATATCTCCTGTAAACAAAATCATATCAGAATTTTGTTCGTTTACTAAATCAATGGCATAATTAATTTTTTCGGCATTGTCAAAACTTCCACTATGAACATCTGAAATATGAGTAATCGTAAAACCATCAAAAGCCGCGGGTAAGTCCGGAAAGAAAATGCGTTGCTTAATTACTTTGTAGTTGTATTTACCTACAGTTATTCCATATATCAACGACAAAAAAGGAACTGCAGCTAATCCTAAACCTACTTGACTAACAAACTTCCTTCTTGAGTTTAGAAATTCAGCGCCTTTATCATAATTAGCAAAATAGTTGACGGCTCCAGCACCTAATCTAAATATATCTTCACCTATTAAAACTAAGGTTAAAATTAATTTTGGAACATAAACGATTAATAACAACGCCATCGTAAACATTGTCTTGTGCGTTTGACCAACGCTTCTATCAAATTGCATTAATGAATAAGCGATGTAAACCAAAAACAGCAAACTAAAACCTTCAATTATAAAAAGTATAGGTCTGGATTTTATAAGCGTCTTTAAAACCTGAAAAGCATAAAGCTCAACAATGAAAAGAATTAAAAAAAGAAATATAAAGCGAAAGATCATTGTAAATAAATTTTCGACAAAATAACAAATTAAGAAAATACTATTCCTTTTTATTAATCTAAATTTAACTAATGGTAACCTTTTATATAAACCTTCCTACAGTTTGAAATCAAAATCTTTGGCTTAAAGCCAATTAAAGAGCAAAATATCAAAACAACTAAGAGTTGACGGTTAAACAAACTTTTAAAAGTAAAACTACGATCGAGTTAATTTCTACCTAGATATAATTTAGAATAAAACAAATTCGAACTAAAGGATTTTTCATAAATAAATCAACCGTCCTATTCTTTATCTCAGCAATTTTGTACTTTTGAAATTCATACAAAATAATACTCATGTCACAGCAAAAACGCTTATTCTTACTTGATGCTTACGCCTTAATTTTTAGAGGATATTATGCTTTTATAAAAAATCCACGTATTAATTCTAAAGGAATGGACACCTCGGCCATTATGGGATTTATGAATTCATTAATGGACGTTATTAAAAGAGAAAAGCCAGACCATTTAGCAGTTGCGTTTGATAAAGGAGGGAGCCAACTTAGAAATGAAATATTCCCAGAATACAAAGCACATCGAGATGCAACACCAGAAGCCATAAAAATCGCCATTCCATACATACAGGATTTATTGAGAGCTATGCACATTCCTATCATTGAAGTTGCTGGATTTGAAGCTGATGATTTAATAGGAACTATAGCCAAACAAGCTGAAAAAGAAAATTACAAAGTTTTTATGGTAACGCCTGACAAAGATTTTGCTCAATTAGTATCTGAAAATATATTCATGTATAAACCGGCTCGAATGGGCAACGGAATAGAAATTTGGGGCGTTCCTGAAGTTTTAGCAAAGTTTGAAATCGAAAGACCCGATCAGGTAATTGATTTCCTTGGAATGATGGGCGACGCAGCAGATAACATTCCAGGCCTTCCAGGTGTGGGCGAAGTCACCGCTAAGAAATTCTTGAAAGAATTTGGCACCATGGAAAATCTTTTAGCAAATACAGATAAGCTAAAAGGAAAAATGAAAGAGAATATTGAAGCGAATAAAGAAAAAGGAATATTATCAAAAACTTTGGCGACAATCATTATTGACTGTCCTGTTGTTTTCAATGAAAATGATTACGAATTATCAACTCCTGATATTGAAAAGACTGACGCGTTATTCAACGAATTAGAATTTAGACAAATGCAAGCGCAGTTCGACAAAATTTTTAATGCTCCCGTTACAGAAGCAGTAAAAAATGATGACGCCACTGATCCTAGATTGTATAAAAAAAATCCAGTAAAAAATGTAGAGCAATTTGACATGTTTGCAACAGTTACTGACGATGAAAATGCTACAGAAACGCGAACTTCATTTTATGACACTTTAGAAAACACAACGCATTCTTACCAAATAATTCAAGGAGATTTAGGAATCAAATTATTACTCAATAATTTACAAAACCAAACATCAGTTTGTTTTGATACAGAAACTACTGGTTTAAACGCTTTGCATGCTGAATTAGTTGGAATTTCATTCTCTTGGGAGAAAGGAAAAGCATTTTACATTCCGTTTCCAGAAAATCAAGAGGAAGCTCAAATTTTAGCAGATAAATTAAAACCGTTTTTTGAAAATGAAAGTATTGAAAAAATTGGGCAGAATATAAAATATGATTTGAAAGTGCTAACAAAATATGGCATTCGAATTAAAGGGAAATTATTTGATACAATGATTGCGCATTATTTGATCAATCCGGATATGCGCCACAATATGGATATTTTAAGTGAAACTTACTTAAAATATGCACCAAAGTCAATAGAAGATTTAATTGGAAAAAAAGGAAAAAATCAAAAATCGATGCGCGACGTTGCATTGGAAGAAGTTAAAGAATACGCTGCTGAAGATGCAGATGTTACCTTGCAACTTTCAACTGTTTTTAGTCCAATTTTAGATAAAGCCGAAACCAAAAAGCTATTTGAAGAAATCGAAATTCCGCTGATTCCTGTTTTGGCAGCAATGGAATTAGAGGGAATTAATCTTGATGTTGCATTTCTAGCAGCAATGTCTGATGAGATGGCGAAAGAAAGCAACGCGCTAGAGCAAAAAATATATGAAACTGCTGGCGAAACATTCAACTTGGCTTCGCCAAAACAATTAGGAGATGTTCTTTTTGACAAAATGAAGATTGGCGGAGCAAAACAAAAGAAAACCAAAACGGGTCAATATGCTACTGGCGAAGAAGTGTTGAGTTTTTTAGCAAACGATAATGAAATCGTTCGTGATATTCTAGAATGGCGCCAAATGGTAAAATTACAAAGTACGTATATTGATGCTTTACCCAATCAAGTTGACGAAATAACGGGTCGCGTGCACACAGATTACATGCAAACAGTTGCAGCTACAGGTCGTTTAAGTTCTACTAATCCTAACTTGCAAAATATTCCTATTCGAACAGAAAAAGGACGTTTAATCAGAAAAGCCTTTATTGCAAGAGACGAAAACTACACTATACTTTCTGCCGATTATTCTCAAATTGAATTGCGCATCATTGCGGCTTTATCAGGAGAAGAAAATATGATTCTAGCTTTTAAAAATAATGAGGACATTCATAAAAGTACGGCTGCAAAAGTTTTTAATGTTCCTTTAGAAGAAGTTAGTAAAGAACAAAGAAGTAATGCTAAAACAGTAAACTTCGGTATTATATATGGTGTTTCTGCTTTTGGACTTTCTAATCAAACTTCGCTTTCGCGAAAGGAAAGTGCTGATTTGATCGAAGCATATTATGCAACTTATCCAAAGTTAAAATCTTACATGGCAGAACAAGTTGATTTTGCTAGAGAGAATGGTTATGTGCAAACAGTTTTAGGAAGGCGTCGTTATTTAAAAGATATTAATTCAGCTAATATGATGGTGAAAAGTGGCGCTGAACGAAATGCTGTAAATGCACCTATTCAAGGAAGTGCAGCTGATATTATCAAAATTGCAATGATTAATATTCACAAAAAGTTAAGTGAAGAGAATTGGAAATCAAAAATGTTGTTACAAGTACATGATGAATTGGTGTTTGACGTTCACAACTCTGAATTAGAAAAAATTCAACCGATGATCAAATTCGAAATGGAAAATGCATTTAAACTAGATGTTCCTTTAGATGTCGAAATTGGTATGGGAAAAAACTGGCTGGAAGCGCATTAAAACCGTGGTCAGTCTTCAGTAGATAGTGTTCAGAAAGTCATTACTATGAATGACGCATTCTCAATCATTGTTAGTGTGATTGCTTCGTTCCTCGCAATGACCATAGTATAAAAAAAAATCCATTTGCCGCGGCGAATGGATTTTTGCTTTTTATAATTTCCTTGTAGATTCTCTCTCTTTCAATTTAGTCTTGATGACCTTCGTTTCATAAGGAAGATGTTCCTCTTTTGATTCTAATCTTTCAATTAGCAATTTGGCAGCGACTTCGCCTATTTCTATTCCGTGTTGGCTTACGGTGGTTAATCTTGGCGAAAGCCTTCTTGAAGCTAATATTCCATCAGCAAAACCTATTACTGATAAGTCTTCTGGGATTTTATATCCTTTCTTTAAACCGATTTTCAATGCAGCCACAGAATCAGTTTCTTCTAACGCAAAAATTCCGTCAACAGTATTATTATCCAGAATACCTTCAATTTTGTCATTTAAATCTTCTTCAGAATCAGTTCGAAGAATAATATCAGTATTAACTACGATATTATTAATTTCTAAAGCTTTCAAATATCCAGCAGCTCTCAGTTTACCAACACTTAAATTGTCAATAGACGACAGTAAAGCAATATTTTTACAACCAAGATTTATTAAATGTTGGGTCGAATTTAAAGCAGAGTCAAAATCATCCACAATTACTTTGTCACAATCAACACCTTCAGCAATTCTATCAAACATTACTATGGGAGTACCGTCATTTATGATGGTTGAAAAATGTTCGTATTCATGCTTTTTTTGTGCTTCTTCAGAAACCGATACGATAAATCCATCAATAGTTCCGTTGCTTAGCATTTCAAGTGTATGCGTTTCTTTCTTTAGAGATTCATTTGAAATACACATAATTACATTGTATCCCTTTTCATCGGCTACTTTTTCGATCCCACTAAACACTTTAGCAAAAAATGAATTTAAAATATTAGGAATAATTACACCAATTGTTTTAGTTTTTCTATTTTTAAGATTAAGACCAATTACGTTTGGCTTATAGTTTTTAAGCTTCGCGTATTCTTTGATTTTCAATTTGGTCGACTCACTAATTTCTGGACTGTCATTAAGCGCTTTTGAGACTGTAGAAACAGACACGTTAAGTTCTTTTGCAATCTGTTTTAATGTAGCTTTGGCTTTCATAAAGAAAAATTTATTGTAATTGATATGTTGTAAGGCGGCACAAGATAGAGATAATTAGAATAATAGTGCCATTACTGACAAAAATAGCTTTTAAAATATCGAATTTGTCACATAAAATTGTGAAAAATTCAAGAAAACAAAAAAAACAAAGATTAATCGCGTGCATCACTGAACAGAAATGAAAATCATAATTTTGATTACAGAAACAAAATTTAAATATACATTTGATAATCAGCACTAAAACAAGTTAAAAATATTCTTTTAAGCTATTTGCATTTAAAATAATTAATTGTACTTTTGCAACCCCTTTATGGGGATGGAATGTTTAATTAAAATAATATTATGGACGCATTAAGCTACAAGACACAATCAGCAAGCAAAGCCACTGTTACAAAAGAGTGGATCGTTGTTGATGCTGATGGGCATAACTTAGGACGTATGGCTTCAAAGATCGCAATGATCCTTAGAGGTAAATACAAAGCAAGTTATACACCACATGTTGACTGTGGAGATAACGTAATTGTTATCAACTCAGAAAAAATCAACCTTACAGGAAACAAAATGGACGAGAAGACTTACATTCGTCACACAGGTTATCCAGGAGGACAAAGAACTTTAACTGCTAAAGTATTGCAATCAAAAAACCCTGCATTACTAGTAGAGAGAGCGGTAAAAGGAATGTTACCTAAAAATAAATTAGGAGCTGAACTTTTCAGAAATTTAAATGTTGTTGTAGGTTCTGAGCACAAACAAGGTGCACAAAAACCGAGAACAGTTAACCTTAACGATCTTAAGTAATGGGAGTTATTCACAAAATCGGTAGAAGAAAAACCGCTGTTGCACGTGTTTATGTTTCGGAAGGAACAGGAGTAATCACTGTAAACAAAAAAGCATTCGAAACTTATTTCCCAACTGCAACTTTACAGTACAAAGTATTACAACCAATGTCTATGACAGAAAATGTAACTAACTTTGACGTTAAAGTAAACGTTTACGGAGGTGGTTCAACTGGTCAAGCAGAAGCTGTAAGAATGGCATTAGCACGTGTTATGTGTGAAGTGAACGCTGAAAACAGAGCTGTACTGAAACCACAAGGTTTATTAACAAGAGATCCAAGAATGGTTGAACGTAAGAAATTCGGTCAGAAGAAAGCTCGTAAGAGATTCCAATTCTCTAAACGTTAATATTACCCGTCTTGTTCAAATAGGACAAGACATCATCAATTATTTATTGAAATTAAAAAACACAGTTGTTGTTGCTCTCCTATCGAGGTAGGAAATAGTTTAGCATCTAAATGTATAAAGCCGGGAAACCGCCATTTACACATTGCTAATCAACAGAACGTAAACTAGAACAAAAATGGCAAACAAAATAGAAGTTAAAGACTTACTAGAAGCAGGTGTTCACTTTGGACACATGACTAGAAAATGGGATCCAAACATGGCCCCTTACATCTATATGGAACGTAATGGTATTCACATTATCAATCTATATAAAACTGCAGCTAAAATTGAAGAAGCTAATGAAGCTTTGAAAAAAATCGCTGCATCAGGTAGAAAAATATTATTTGTTGCTACCAAAAAACAAGCAAAAGACATCGTTGCTGAAAAAGCAAAAGCTGCAAACATGCCTTACATCACTGAAAGATGGCCTGGTGGAATGCTAACTAACTTCGTAACTATCCGTAAAGCTGTTAAAAAAATGGCTACTATTGATAAAATGAAGAAAGATGGTACGTTCATGACACTTTCTAAGAAAGAGCGTTTACAAGTTGATCGTCTTCGTGCTAAATTAGAGAAAAACTTAGGTTCAATCGCTGACATGTCTAGACTACCAGCTGCTTTGTTCGTAGTTGATATTAAAGCGGAACATATCGCAATAAAAGAAGCTCAAAAATTAAACATTCCAGTTTTTGCAATGGTTGATACTAACTCTGATCCACGTGAAGTAGAGTATGTGATTCCTGCAAATGATGATGCTTCTAAATCAATTGACAAAATTTTAACTTTAGTTACAGCTGCTATCACTGAAGGACTTTCTGATAGAGGTTCTGATAAAGAAGGTGAAGCGACTCCAGAAGTTGCTGCTCCTGCTGCTGAAACGGTAGAGGCTGCTCCAGTTGCTGAAGCTACTCCTGCTGTTGAAGCTGCTGCTCCAACTGCAACTGAAGAATAAAACAAAAAGAATTTCCAAATTCTAAAATTCCAAATTCCAAAAATTAGACTCAGCAATGATTTAATTTATTAATTGGAAATTGGAATTTTGGGTTTGGAATTTTTTATTAAAACTATTTTTTAATTTAAAATATAAAAAACATGGCAACAATTACTGCTGCAGACGTAAATAAATTAAGAACAGCTACAGGCGCAGGAATGATGGACTGCAAAAAAGCTTTAGTTGAATCTGACGGAGATTTTGATTTAGCAATCGAAAACCTACGTAAAAAAGGACAAAAAGTAGCTGCTAACCGTTCTGATAGAGAATCTACAGAAGGTGCTGCAATTGCTGTTGTTAATGCTGACAAAACTGCTGGAGTTGTTATCACACTAAACTGTGAAACTGACTTCGTAGGGATGAACGAAAGCTTTGTAAAGATGGCTACTGAAATGGCTAATCAAGCAATGAACTACGATACAATTGAAGCATTTTTAGCATCTGATTTCAACGGAATCACTGTTGCTGAAAAATTAATTGAGCAAACAGGAGTTATTGGAGAAAAATTAGAAATCAGAACTTTTGAGAAATTAGAAGGTGCTTTCGTTGGATCTTACATTCACTCAGGTAACAAAATTGCTACTTTAGTTGCTCTTTCTGCTAACGTAGAAGGTGCTGAAGAAGCTGCAAGAAACGTTGCTATGCAAGCTGCTGCTATGAACCCAATCGCTTTGAACGAAGCTGGAGTTGATGCTGCTGTTATCGAAAAAGAAATCGAAATTGCTAAAGATTTGTTGCGTCAAGAAGGAAAACCAGAAGCAATGTTGGAAAACATTTCTAAAGGAAAAATTCAACGTTTTTACAAAGACAACACTTTAGTAAATCAAGATTATATTAAAGATAGTTCTATGAACGTTGCTGCTTATGTTAAATCTGTTGACAGTAATCTTACTGTTACTGGTTTCAAAAGAGCTGCTCTAGGATAAATCATAATTGTTTTCAGATATATTCTATCTGATTTCATATTTATATAAAAACTCCATTTCAAATTCATTTGAAATGGAGTTTTTTCATTTACATTTGAATTATAGACTAAGAAATGGAAGACAAAGTGCGTTGCGCCTGGTGCGAAAAAGATGATTTATATCGAAAATATCACGATCAAGAATGGGGAAAACCAGTTCACGATGATGCTACTTTCTTTGAATTCATAATTCTTGAAACTTTTCAAGCTGGCTTGAACTGGCACACTATTTTAAAAAAAAGAGAAAATTTCAGATTAGCTTTCGACCACTTTAACTACAAAAAAATAGCTATTTATAACGAAGATAAGGTTCAGGAGTTATTACAAGACACAGGTATTATTAGAAACAAATTAAAGATTCGTTCAGCAATTTCGAATGCAAATTCTTTTATTAAAGTGCAAGAGGAATTTGGAAGCTTTTCGAATTACATTTGGTATTTTACATCAAATAGACCTGTGATTAATCATCCGAAATCCTTAATTGATGTTCCTTCCACTACTCTACTTTCAGATAAAATTAGCAAAGATTTAAAAAAAAGAGGATTTAAATTTGTTGGTTCAACAGTAGTTTATGCGTTTTTACAAGCCACCGGAATAGTCAATGATCACTTAGAGAATTGCTGGATTAAGGATTAATAACCCAAATTAAAATCATCCAAAATTTCTCAATCTCTTCAACTCTAAATGCCAAATATTGCTCTTGACTTGCAATTAACTAAAATAAATTGTTACATTTGTCGCTCACTTTAGGGGTGTCTGCAAAATTGTAGGCTGAGATTTTACCCTCTGAACCTGATCTAGTTCATACTAGCGTAGGGAAAAGTAAGATGACTTCATCACGCACTTCTGTGTGTACTTGTAGCCATTCCTAAAGTTTAATTATACCGAAATTTCGGGACTAAATTTAAAAGGAATGGAACTAAAAATCAACAATCAAATTAAACAATTTCAAGCAGATGTACTTCCCATCCAAGACATGCTCGATATTGAAATTCCACAAAAACAAAACGGTATTGCCGTTGCAATTAACAATACAGTGATTCCAAAATCGAATTGGAATTCACATCTACTCACGGATTCCGATACTATTTTAATAATTTCAGCTACTCAAGGAGGCTAATTTGGCTGCTCGAGCGGGCTATCCATTTCAAGTTCGCAGTTAAAAACTTAAAAACAAAATCATAAAAATAGCTTCCTGTGGTCGCTTTTTTATTCCTTATTTTTCTACGTTTTACACTTTGCGAGCTTTCTATTCCTATCCCTAGCACAACAACGATATACAACACAATATTCTAACTATAGATTAAAAAACATGAATAAAGAAGAACAAATCTCTCGAACACCTTTTCCTAATTCTACAAAAATATACATTGATGGCGACATTCATCCCATTAAAGTAGCAATGCGCGAGATACATTTAGCTGACACTAAATTATCTAAAGGTGGCGTTGAGAAAAATCCCCCGTTGACTGTTTACGACACTTCTGGCCCTTACACTGATCCTAACATTGAAATTGATATTCGAAAAGGATTACCTAGAATAAGGGAACAATGGATTTTAGATCGCAATGACGTTGAAGAATTAACCCAAATCTCCTCTGAATATGGTAAAAGACGTTTGGAAGACGAAAAATTAGATCACTTGCGTTTTGAGTATTTACATAAACCAATGCGTGCTAGAAGAGGTGCAAACGTCTCACAATTATACTATGCCAAACAAGGAATTATTACTCCAGAAATGGAATATATTGCCATTCGTGAAAACCAACGCATTGAACAAATAGAGACTCAAACTATAGCAATGCAATGCCAACATGAGGGCTACAGTTTTGGAGCAAACACACCAAAATCAAAAATTACTCCTGAATTTGTTCGTAGTGAAGTAGCACGAGGGAGAGCTATTATCCCAAACAATATCAACCACCCTGAAAGCGAACCTATGATTGTAGGACGTAACTTTTTGGTCAAAATAAACGCAAATATTGGAAACAGCGCAGTTACTTCAAGCATCGAAGAAGAAGTAGAAAAAGCCGTTTGGGCTTGCCGTTGGGGCGCTGACACCATTATGGATTTGTCTACTGGTAAAAACATTCATGAAACGAGAGAGTGGATAATTCGTAATTCTCCCGTGCCTATCGGAACCGTTCCTATCTATCAAGCACTAGAAAAAGTTAATGGAGTAGCCGAAGATCTAACCTGGGAAGTATTCCGTGATACATTGATTGAACAAGCGGAACAAGGAGTTTCCTATTTTACAATTCATGCCGGAGTTTTACTGCGTTACATTCATTTAACCGCAAATCGTGTTACTGGAATTGTTTCTCGCGGTGGATCTATAATGGCAAAATGGTGTTTGTTTCACCATAAGGAAAATTTCTTATACACACACTTTGAAGACATTTGCGAAATAATGAAGCAATACGATGTGGCTTTCTCATTAGGAGATGGTTTACGTCCAGGATCAATCGCTGATGCAAACGATGCCGCTCAGTTTGCTGAGTTAGAAACATTAGGACAATTGACAAAAGTTGCGTGGAAGCACGACGTTCAAGTGTTTATTGAAGGTCCAGGTCACGTACCGATGCACATGATCAAGGAAAATATGGACAAACAATTAGAGCATTGTGATGAAGCTCCATTTTACACGCTCGGTCCATTAACTACAGATATTGCTCCCGGTTATGATCATATTACTTCTGCGATTGGAGCAGCAATGATTGGCTGGTACGGTTGCGCAATGTTGTGTTACGTAACTCCAAAAGAGCATCTTGGATTGCCCAACAAAAAAGACGTTAAGGACGGCGTGATAACCTACAAAATTTCAGCTCATGCTGCTGATTTAGCTAAAGGACATCCCGGTGCACAATATCGAGACAATGCTTTAAGTAAAGCACGTTTTGAATTTAGATGGGAAGATCAATTCAATTTGTCATTAGATCCAGATACAGCAAGAGAGTTTCACGACGAAACTTTACCAGCTGATGGTGCTAAAGTAGCTCATTTTTGCTCTATGTGTGGACCTAAATTCTGTTCTATGAAAATCTCGCAAGAAATTAGAGATGTCGCTGAAGCCGAAAAAGGAATGAAAGAAAAATCAGAGGAATTTATTGAACAAGGCAGAGAGATTTACAGTTAATTAAAACAATTTATCATATGATTATTATCTCAAATGCGACAAGTATACCAAATGAAATTGAAACCATTTATACTCTTTTTGAGGAAGGAATGGAATTATTGCACGTAAGAAAGCCAGCATTTTCTGAAAGAGAAATGCAGATTTTTCTATCAACTATAAATTCTGAATATAGAAGCAAACTTGTATTACATAGTCATCTTCATTTAGCGTTTGAATTTGACATCAAACGAATTCATTTCACAGAAAAAAATAGAAACGTCCTTTCTAAATTCCATTTGAGATATAAAAAATCTTTTGAATATTCTTTTAGTGACTTTAAGACTGATGGGTTTACGGTATCAACGTCCACGCATTCAATTGAGGAATTTAACACTATAGATTCAAGTTTTGAATACGCCTTTTTAAGCCCAGTATTCCCTTCAATTTCGAAAGACGATTATAGCGCAAAATCAAATTTGCTTGAAGAGATAAAAAAAAGGACAAATTTCGATACTAAATTGATTGCTTTAGGTGGAATTCAATTTGATACTATAGCAAAAGTAGTAAACCACGGATTTGATGATTACGCGCTTTTGGGAACTATTTGGAAAAACACTAATGCCCTTAAAAATTTTAAAAAATGCCAACAAATCGTCCATTCGTATTAACTATTGCAGGATTTGATCCTTCTGCAGGTGCAGGAATACTAGCTGATATAAAAACATTTGAACAACATCACGTGTATGGACTTGCTATCAGTACTGCTAACACAATACAGACCGATACTAGTTTTAAAGACATTCAGTGGACCGACTTATATTTTGTATTACGATCAATCGAAACGCTGTTCAATAGTTACGCAATTAAAGCAGTCAAAATTGGTATAGTTCCATCTTTAGAATATTTAAAAGCAATAGTTTTTCTACTTAAGGAACTTTCACCCAATTTAAAAATTGTCTGGGACACTGTTTTAAAATCTACCACAACATTTGAATTTTTAAAAATTGAGGATGAAACTGAGTTGCTTTCTTTATTAGACAAAATAGAAATTATAACTCCTAATTATGACGAAATTTTAAAATTAGGAAAACCCAATGAACCACACACAAGCATAAATGAACGACTAGCTAAAAATTGTGCCATTCTTTTAAAAGGCGGTCACAATCCTAACCAAATAGGAATAGACTATTTAACAACAAAAGAAGTGACTTTTAAGCTGCCGCCAAAGACAAATAAAATACATTCAAAACATGGATCAGGCTGTGTACTTTCAGCAGCAATAGTAGCAAATTTAGCATTAAAACAAAATCTTTTTGATGCTTGTGTGAATGCTAAAAACTACACTGAAAAATTTCTATTATCAAACACATCAAAATTAGGCTACCATTATGCTCAGTAAATTACAATATATATCGCAAGGTAACACTGTTCAGGAACAACTGCACAACATACAACACGCTCTCGACCAAGGTTGCGACTGGATCCAAATGCGTTTTAAAAATGGAACTTCTGAAGAAACTTTTGCTCTAGCCGAATCTGTAAAAAAGATTTGTCATCAATATGATGCAAATTTTATAGTAAATGATAATGTATCCTTAGCAAAAATTATTGATGCTGAAGGCGTTCACTTAGGATTAAACGATATGCCAATATCAAAAGCAAGGGAGATTTTAGGTACTGATAAAATTATTGGTGGTACTGCAAACACTCTCGAAGAAGTTATCAGTCAAACTAAAAATGGCTGTGATTATATTGGTTTAGGTCCGCTGCGATTTACAAATACTAAGGCAAACTTAAGTCCAATTCTAGGGATGGAAGGATATCAGAATATTATGAACGAATTGAAAAAGTATAATACCTCAATTCCCATTTATGCTATCGGGGGAATAAATTTGAATGATATAGAAATGCTACTAGCAACTGGAATTTATGGAGTAGCATCGTCTAGCTTAATTACACAAAGCAGTATAGAAGACGAACTTATTATACAACTAAACGAAAAATTATATGGGACTGTCATTATTTAATATTGGAGATAAAAGCTTTGAATCACGTTTATTCTTAGGAACAGGAAAATTTGGTTCGAATGCAATAATGAAAGAAGCGATATTGGCATCAGGTAGCGAATTAGTTACGGTTGCATTAAAAAGAATAGACTTAGAAACAGATACCGATGCTATTTTAGCACATTTACAGCATCCAAGAATCAATTTATTACCCAATACTTCAGGAGCGAGAAATGCTAAGGAAGCAGTTTTTGCAGCGTTATTAGCGAGAGAAGCTTTAGAAACAAATTGGCTCAAACTAGAAATTCACCCAGATCCCAAGTATTTAATGCCAGATGCAATTGAGACTCTGAAAGCAACTGAAGAATTAGCAAAATTAGGGTTTATCGTTTTGCCTTATATTCATGCTGATCCCAATTTATGTAAGCGACTGGAAGATGTAGGAACCGCGGCAGTAATGCCATTAGGTTCACCTATAGGAACTAATAAAGGACTAAAGACAATTGACTTCTTAGAAATTATTATTGAACAAAGCAATGTTCCTGTAATTGTCGATGCGGGAATTGGTGCTCCATCAGATGCTGCAAAAGCGATGGAAATAGGTGCTGATGCCGTTTTAGTAAATACTGCAATCGCAGTTGCAGAAAACCCAATTCTGATGGCAGAAGCTTTTAAATTAGCTGTAATAGCAGGTAGAAAAGCATTTGAAGCCAAATTAGGAAAGCAATATAATTACGCTGTCGCTTCGAGTCCGTTGACTGCTTTTTTATATGATTAATTAAATTTAACGGCAAAGTTCACAAAGAAAAATCGCTAAGCCAGCACAGCTTTGCGACACTTGCAAAAAACTTAGCGCTCTTTAGGTCTAAAATTATGAAAACATTCAAATCTGTTTTTGAAAAATACAATTGGGACGATATCCAATCTAAGATTTATGCAAGTACTACTGATCAAGTAGAGCTATCACTAAGCAAAACCAAAAGAAATCTAGAAGATTTTTTAGCATTGATTTCTCCAGCTGCGCAACCCTATTTAGAACAAATGGCGCAGCAGTGTCATAAATTAACCAAGCAACGTTTTGGAAAAACAATCCAAATGTATGCTCCTTTATACTTAAGCAATGAATGTCAAAATATCTGTACTTATTGCGGTTTTAGTCTGGATAATAAAATTAATAGAAAAACTCTGTCTGCTCTAGAAATAGAGCTTGAAATAGCAGTTTTAAAGAAGGCAGGCTTTGATCACGTTTTGTTAGTTACTGGTGAAGCGAATTACACTGTAAACATCAATTACTTTTTGAATGCGATTGGCCAAATAAAAAATGATTTTTCTATTATTTCAGTCGAAGTGCAACCACTTTCACAAGAGGAATATGAACGTCTGCATCAAGCTGGCGTGTATTCAGTATTAGTGTATCAGGAAACCTATCATCAAGAAGTCTACAAAAAATATCATACTAAAGGCAAGAAATCAAACTTTGACCTTAGACTGGAAACTCCTGATCGTATTGGAAAAGCGGGAATCCACAAAATAGGTTTAGGTGTTTTATTAGGTTTAGAAGACTGGCGCACCGATAGTTTTTTTAACGCTTTGCATTTAGATTATTTACAAAAAGCGTATTGGCAGACAAAATACTCCGTTTCATTCCCCCGACTTCGTCCAGCCGAAGGTTTTATCGAACCTAATTTTATAATGGATGATAAAGATTTGACGCAACTTATTTGTGCGTATCGCTTGTGGAACGAGGATTTAGAAATTTCCATTTCGACTAGAGAGAATGAAAAATTTAGAAATAATATTATAGCTATTGGAACTACAAGTATGAGTGCGGGATCTAAAACTAATCCCGGTGGTTATGCCGCAGACCTGCAATCTTTAGAGCAGTTCGAAATTAGCGATGAACGCTCTGCAGCAGAAATCGCAGCTGTTATTACGCAAAAAGGATATGAACCCGTATGGAAGGATTGGGACAGAACCTTTAGTCAAAAGTCACAGGTCGAAAGTCTTAAAGACAGCTCGATTCTTCATTAAGTATTTCATTGACTTTATAACTTTCGACTTTAAAAACTTTAAGACTTAATCAAAATGAGCATTATACAAGAATTTTTACGCTACAACAGACAAACCATGTTGCCAGAAATAGGTGATGAAGGGCAAGAAAAACTGAAGAATGCAAAAGTTCTGGTAATTGGTGCTGGTGGATTGGGATGTCCTATTCTACAATATTTAGCAACGGCTGGCTTGGGAACTATTGGAATTATAGATTTTGATAAGATTGAAATTCACAACTTACACAGGCAGATTTTATATACGGAAGCGCAAATTGGTTTATTAAAAGCGCCAACGGCGAAAGCCATACTTGAAAAACTAAATCCTTTAATAAAAGTCTTATCTTTTGAGGAAAAGTTAACTACTGAGAATGCTTCGGGAATTATAAATGATTTTGATTTGGTGGTAGATGGA
This sequence comes from Flavobacterium sp. PL12, assembly GCF_039123485.1. NCBI lineage: Bacteria > Pseudomonadati > Bacteroidota > Flavobacteriia > Flavobacteriales > Flavobacteriaceae > Flavobacterium > Flavobacterium sp. PL12. The sequence goes on along the minus strand of NZ_JBANDI010000003.1, from coordinate 133,943 downwards.
TCTGATAATTTTGCTACTCGATACCTCGTCAATGACACTTGCGTTGCGCTAGGAAAGGCATTAGTTTATGGCAGTATATTAGGTTTTGAGGGTCAGCTAGCCGTTTTTAATCATAAAGGAAGTAAAAATCTTCGTGACTTATTTCCAGAACCACCCAATTCTAAAGATGCACCAAATTGCAGTTTGAATGGAGTTTTAGGCACATTACCAGGAATGATTGGACTTATGATGGCTCACGAAACTTTAAAATTTATCATTGGTTTACCAACTTTAAAAAATGAACTAGTTTTATTTAAAACCTTGGATTGGAGTTTTACAAAGCTTAATTTTTAAAGTTAGGAATTGGAACACGGATAATACGGTTTGAGCAGATAAACATGAATTTTTTTATTTTCGGCACAACCTGTTTTCAAAACCTATTAGGTCTTTCTAGATGTTTAAAAATCAAATTATACATACTTTTGCCCCAGATGGTAGTGGAAAGCCCGGACTGAAAAAGGCTATTTTTTTTAGGCAGAAAAGAGCGACCGGTAGGAAGCTCCTTTTATGACTTTAGAAAAAAAGTATTTTTAAGGAGGACTTGTAACGAACAGCTGGAATAGGCCCTAATGAGAATTATGTAAAATTTTTATAAACTCAGAGCGATTAATTTCGCGGCATCCTAAACTTTCTAAATGAGGATTATATACTTGGCAATCCAGCAATTTGTAGTTGTCTGTTTTTAATTTTTCTACTAAAGCTATAAAAGCAATCTTAGATGCATTTGAAACTAGTGAAAACATACTTTCACCACAAAATACATGGCCTAAATCAATTCCATATAATCCACCAACTAATTCATCATTTTGCCATACTTCAATTGACTTTGCGATTCCACTTTCATTCAGTTTACAATACGCTTCAATCATATCATTTGTAATCCAAGTTCCTGATTGACCATCTCGTTTCACTTTTTGACAATGCGAAATTACGTCTCTAAACTTTTGATTGAAACTGACGGTAAAACTATTCCGATTTAGTATGTTTCGCATACTTTTAGAAACAATTAAATCCTCTAAAAATAAAACCATTCGCGGATTAGGAGACCACCAAAGTATAGGATCATCTTGTTCAAACCATGGAAAAATTCCGCTTTTATAAGCGAGTAATAATCTTTCAGTAGAGAGATCTCCGCCTACGGCTAAAATCCCGTCGCGATTCGCTTGAGAAACGGAAGGGAAAAATAAATCAGTAGTCAAGTAATATAATTTGCTCATTTTAAGCGGTAACCATAATTAAAAATATAAAAATCAATGGCAATTGCAAAGATTATCAAAACGAAAAAAAACCAAATACCATTTTCAGACAAGCTAAATATGGAATTTGGTTTCTATAAATTTCTACAAATTTTATATTAGAATGGCAAATCGTCTGCTTCTTCTTCATTTAAATTTGTTGCTGGAGCAAATGCTTGTGCTGCAGGCATAGGAGGCATTTGAGCAGCTGGCGCATCACCTTGAGCTTGCGAAATTCTCCACCCTTGAATGGTATTAAAATAAACAGTTTCTCCTTGTGGATTTGTCCATTCTCTACCTCTTAAGTTGATATCGATTTTAACTGGCTGACCTACTTGGAAACCATTTAATAAATCACATTTGTCCTGAACAAATTGAACTAGAATATGCTGTGGATATTGTTCATCAGTTGTAACAACTATGTCTCTTTTTTTGAAACCTCCAGATCCAACTTCTTTAGTTTGATCGATCATTTTAATTTTTCCTGTAACTTCCATCTTCTCTATTTTAATTGTTTGGCTCTAATTATTTTTTAGCTAAAAGCACTTTCCATGCTATTATCACTTCGTTTTTATTCAGATATTCCTTTGCTAACTGGTATTTTTTCTCTTCATCATCAGCACTCAATACCCCTTTTACTTCAAAATTTTCTTTTACAAATATAGTGATTTCTTCGGCAGTTGGCAAGGCTTCTACATTTCCAAGCATACCTAAATCGTTTCCGTCAAACACCTTACTTTGCTTTACCTGAGCTGGAATTGCATCAACTCCAATACCTAAAGTAGTTAGCGGTTTAGGCACTTCAAAAAGTCCTTGATTCGATCTAGAGTACCAATTCCCTCCTAGTCTGGACACTAAATCAATTTTATGTTGATCAATTCCCCCTTTTTCATCTAGGACACTTTCATCAATATGAATTCGCACTACTTCGCAAAGGATTAAATTTCCTGCTCCACCTTCTGTCCCAAGAGCGATAATCTGCGTTACTTTACACTCAAACTGAACAGGCGATTCTTTTACTCTAAAAGGTTTTACAACTTCTGAAGGCACAGACGTTAAACCTGATTTTATGAATTCATCAATCCCTTCAGCATACTCCGTACTCGCAAGTGAAATTTGCTGTACCATATCATAATTAACCACATTTATTACCACTTCGCAAGTAGCTTCAGCATTTATTAAAGTGTGTTTAATAGAGTTATCACGAACGCGTCGAGCTGGTGAAAAAATAAGAATGGGCGGATTTGCACTGAACACATTAAAAAAACTAAAAGGAGATACATTTGGATTCCCATTAACGTCCATTGTACTAGCAAAAGCAATAGGTCTAGGACCAACAGATCCTTGCAAATATCCTTGTAATTTTGCCGTTTCTATAGTTTTAGGATCAACTGTAATCATACTTTTAAATTTAGCGCTTAGGGTTACAAAAGTAGGCAAATGAATTAAATTTAAGAGGTCCAAAGTCACAAATCGAATTAAAAATTTATTCCTTTTTTCCAAAATAAAATACTTTAACTGATACTAAAATACTTCCGTATTAAATTCGTTATATTTATACCTCAAAATTCTATTTATGCAGTTTTCTGACCGAAGAGACACAACCCGCTGGGCTATTATTTTCGCCTCTTTTTTAATCATTTCGCTAATTCTTTGGAATACTTACACCTTTTTTCAAATTTTCAAAAATGAAGAGCGATTGAAAATGAATCTTTGGGCTAAAGCACAAAAAACTTTCATTAATGCTGGAGAAAATACAGATGTGGAGCTTCCGCTTCAAATTTTCAGTAATAATACTTCTATTCCTATCATCCTTACGGAGAATGACAGCATAATAAATACCGTAAATGTAGATGAGGTCATTGTAAAGGACAATCAAAAAGCAATGAACTTCTTGCACGATTTAAAAAGTGAAAACGAACCCATCGTCATAGAATATGTTGCTGGTAAATTTCAAAAACTCTATTATGGCAATTCAGCTTTACTTAATAAATTAAAATATTATCCCATTGCTTTAGTGCTTATTATAGTTCTTTTTGGTGGTTTAGTTTATAACTTTTATCGAAGTACTAAAATGGCCACTCAAAACAAACTTTGGGCAGGAATGGCTAAAGAAACAGCACATCAAATAGGAACACCTTTATCATCACTAATAGGCTGGGTCGAAATACTAAAATCAGAAGATGTGGATGAAAGCACCACACTGGAAATTGAGAAAGACATTGAGCGCTTGCAAACCATAACCGATCGTTTCTCTAAAATAGGATCAGAACCAAAATTAGAAACTAAGGATATCGTTGAAGAAACGCTACAGTCTTACGATTATTTACAATCTCGTTTTTCTAAACAAATTGAGTTTTCGTTTAAAGCACCGCAATCTCCAATACTAGTTTCTTTGAATCCCACATTACACAGTTGGACTATTGAAAACCTAGTTAAAAATGCAATTGATGCCATGAAGGGAAAAGGTAAATTAGCTTTAGAAATTGAAGACGAAGCTGATTATGTAACTATTAAAGTTACTGACACGGGCGCGGGAATCCACAAGAAACAATTTAAAAGCATATTTGAACCTGGCTTTACCACTAAAAAAAGAGGTTGGGGATTAGGACTTTCATTAACAAAAAGAATTGTTGAGGAATATCATAAAGGAACTATCAAAGTTCTACATTCCGAAATTGGAAAAGGCACAACGTTCCAAGTAAGACTGAAAAAAAATGAATTATTTTGATCTACTCGTAGCAAAAGACATTTTAGAAAACATTGTTTTTCTAATTAATTTTGACTTGCCTAAATATTCTTTTACAAATGCGTTGTGTTCTTCGGCTTGCGCCAAAGTCTTATTCAATGTTTTCTTTATTAATGCAAAGTTCGCTGCGTTTGCATTACCAACATCCCCTATTTCGAAAATTTCTTTTTGGCACTTCAAAAGTTTTTCTTTTGGCGCAGCAATCATATTACTGATTTCATTATCAGAAAAAGTAGGTTTGAATTTATTGTTTCTATAGTGTATAAAATCATTCAGCATCGCAACAGCGTAATTCATTTCGTTTACTAAAGCATTTAACTTGTCAATATTATTATTCTTCCGAATAGAAGCTAATTTGCCCTTTTTAAATTCGTAACGCTCGACAATCATTGCATTCTTTAAACCGTTTTTCTCTATTCTTTGAGCCGATTCAAATAATTGGTCTGTCTCTGGCAAAGAATTGTATCTGGCAATTTCTTTATCGAAGTCAAAATATTTTTTAGACTTATTAATTTGAACTTTTCCTTCATAAAACTCACCATTAGTTATAGGATAATTTAAAAATTGCCATAAATAATCAAATGGAATATGTGATGAAATTAATTGATTAGGATCCGCTTTAAAATAAGCATTATTTAGTTTTTTGGAAAATCGTCCATCATTTACATATCCTGAACCCCAAGTTGCATCAAATAAAAACCATTTATTATCTACTTTTGCTGCCGTCCAAGCATGAGCTAGATCTGTTATCTTACCGTTCTGTTTATTATAGCCTTCAATTATATGAGATTGAATTCCAATCTTTATTGTAATATCATTTAAAACTTCAGCGTAGTTAGAACAGACTCCTTTTTTAGATTTTAATGTGCCTGCAATTTTATCTTGAACGGTTTCATCATACTTAACAGAGTACATATTTGAAACATCGTAACTAATATTCGATGCAGTCCAAAAAAAAGCTGCTCTAATCTTATCACTTTCTGACTTGAAATTATCATTAATATAACTAGCAATTCCGTCAGTACTTGCTGCTGAACGAGACGGAATAATAATCATTTTAGCATCGACTGCTTCAAATTTATTTGGAGATTGCCCAAAGCTTAAAATGGTAAATAATAAATTGAAGAATAGTAAAGTCTTTTTCATGTAGAAGAGTATTCTAAAAATTAAAATGCAAAAATTGCACACCTTATTCCTTTAAACGAAAACCATACCAGTTTGTTTTATTTGTACAATCAAGATAAATGAAATGAAAATTAAGATTTTCTATTTTCACTATTCGTATTGAAAAGAAGTAAATATATAGAAGGAAATTTTAATTAGTTTGTTTACTTTTCGATTTAATTGGTTTTGATTTTGAAATAAAAACGGCTTTCTCACCAGTCCATTTGAAAGTTTCTGTCCACTTAGAAACATCTAAAACATAATTATTATTTTCACCTTGATTTTGATCGTATTCACCTTCTTCAATATTTTTAAGTATTAAATCAGGTTTTCCACCAGCTTCTTTTGGAAATATAAAATTTTCAACATAATAATAAACACCTGCATCACTTACTTCTCTTTTTTCTGGCAATTCTAAAAAAGTCGTTCCGTTCCAACCAAAATAGTAGTATAGTGTTGGAATACCACAGGCTTCGCCGCTAAAATTGATCCTATAAATATCTGATAAATTAGCTAAACCTAAATTTCCAATAGTTTTATTTTGAAAGTAAAAGCTTCCGCCAAGAGGTTTTAGTACCGTTTTTTGACCGACAAGAGTATTGTTTTCGTCTAAAATTTTTACTGAAATTGTAACATTACTAATTTCGTAATCTTCCGATTCCTTTTTAGTTTCAATTTTATCTATCAGAGTGAGATAAGTAAAATTTTCTTTTTTAAAAGATCCAAGCGCTACAAAGCCTTTCCACAAATATCCTTTAGTTAATTTTCCTGAATTATTTTCATATTCTATTTCGACCCAAGACACATTTAAACCTTTAATCTTTAAATCATTGTCTGTCGTTTTTAGCACTTTTATCTTTTTACCCATTTGTAAAGAATCTAATAATCGCGATTGTATAGAAGGCAATTCTCTAACATAGCAATTTGCAGCACCAACTATTGCTTCATGCACATCGTAGTCATTCCAGTAATAATTATGACTACTCTTTTCTTGGCTAAATGCCAAAAACGGAAATAATAAAAAAATAAAAAATAATAGCTTTTTCATAATGGTCAAAATAAAAAAATTCCACAAACTCAGATAAATGATTACCAAATTTGTGGAATTAAAAAAATAAATTTTTATTTATAAATTGTCTTTGATTTTTTGCGCTAACGCTTCAAATTCTTCTTTTGTCAGTGATACTTTATTTTGAAAACGCATTTCATCCATTTCATTTAATGGAATCAAATGTACATGAGCATGTGGCACTTCTAGCCCAACAACCGCCATTCCTACTCGCTTGCAGGGAACTGATTTTTCTAAAGCAATAGCAATTTTTCGTGAAAATTGCATCAATCCAAAATATAAATCCTCTTCCATTTCAAAAATCTTATCGATTTCTTTTTTTGGAATACAAAGCGTATGTCCTTTGGCATTAGGGTTTACATCAAGAAATGCTAAAAAATTATCATCTTCAGCTATCTTGTAACAAGGAATTTCTTTGTTGACTATTTTGGTAAAAATACTTGACATTTCAAAAATGATTTGTTAGTTAAAATAAAGCTATTTAGTCTCTTGTAATTTCTAAAATTTCAAATTTTAAAACTCCGTTTGGAACTGTAATTTCAGCAACTTCTCCAACAGATTTCCCAAGTAAACCTTTACCAATAGGTGAAGTAACTGAGATTTTTCCAGCTTTTAAATCGGCTTCATTTTCAGCAACAAGAGTATATTTCATCTCCATGCCGTTAGTTTGATTTTTAATCTTCACAATCGATAAAACTAACACTTTAGAAAGATCTAAATGTGTTTCATCAATTAAGCGAGCATTTGAATGCACCTCTTCTAATTTAGCAATGCGCATTTCTAGCATTCCTTGAGCTTCTTTTGCTGCATCGTACTCAGCATTTTCAGAAAGATCACCTTTATCTCTTGCTTCAGCAATATCAGCTGATGCTTTTGGACGCATTACACTCTTCAAATAATCTAACTCTTCCCTTAATTTCTTTAACCCATCTGCGCTGTAATACGATACTGTACTCATAACTTCCTTATTTATATAAATAGAAAAAATCCCATCGGGACGGGATTTGTTTCCACAAAGATACTATTATTTTTTTTTCGTCTATAAATATATGTTAATCATATATAATTCAAAGTTAAATAAATTAAATTTGTTTCGCTAATACTTTGACACTATTTTAAAATGAAAAAATATTCCTTCTTTTTCTTAATTTTCCCTTTACTTTTTTCGTGTAGCGATTCTGGTTTTAAGAATACTAATCCTTACTTACCTAATTACTCTGTGCTTATAGACCTCAACTTAAATTTACCAGAATACTCCAATTTAAAATTTATAAGCAACGCTGTTTTAATAACTGGGAAAGGAGTTCGTGGCGTCATCGTTTTTAATACTGGAAGCGGATACAATGCATTTGATGCCGCATGTCCCAATCAAACTTTAGCATCTTGCTCCACTATGACTATTAAAGGAATAAATGCTGTCTGTGCATGCGATAGTGAAGAATACAGTCTATTTACCGGACAAGGAAAATTACAATATCCGTTGAAACAATATCGAGTAGAAGTTAACGGTACAGTTTTACGAGTTTATAATTAAAATCACAACTTGTAGCTTATTGAAAAAAGCAAAACTCTTGGTAAAACATAAGTCGTTCTCTCACTAATTAAATAATCAAAAAATGAATAATCGTTTTTTAGTTTATTGTCAAACAAGTTGTTGGCGGTTAGTTCAAATCCAAATGGACTATTTTTCTTTTGGTAACGTAAAGAAGCATTAGCAATATCATAAAAATTGCTTTGATTTGCGTTATTTGTGTTTTTCAGGTTTTCATATTCCAATTTAAAAATCCAAGATTTAAGAAAATTCACATTTGCATCTGCATTTATTGCATCAGTTTGAAAATTTGACTTTGTCAATCCTGAAAGCTGACTAAATCCTTTATTATAACCAATACTAAAATCTGGCCAATTGCGAAAAGCAGTTTTAAAAACTAAACCTACATTTTGGCTATTTCTATCATTTTTGGTAACAACAGTATTTATAGTTTGAATGTAATTAAACCAATTCAAGCGCGTGTTTAGTTTTAGATTAAAACGATAAATCCGTTTACTAAAAGAACCATTTACACCATAAGTAGTTTCTGGATTGTCGCTTAAAATTGGAGTATTAAATTGATCGATTCCATCTAATTGAATCTCATTTCGAATGCTTTTTATTTTTTTAATGAAATTAGCCATTGCATTCCAAGTGATACCTCGATACATGTTCATTTTTGAATATCTTAAATTAGCAGTGTGGAATTGTTCGTTCTCTAAAAGTGAATTTCCTTTGTACACCAAATTGTAATTTTGCAAAGTATAATTAGAAACCAGTTGACTTACTTCTGGAAAATTATTTTCTAATTTGTAAGTAAAATTTAGCGTTTCAGATTTATTAAATTCATACTCGCTATTCCACTGTGGTTGTATAAGTGTTTTAGATAAGTGTTGTTCTTTATTAATTTGATTCGTTTTTAAATTATATAAATGGACATAAAGACCAGGTTTATTAGTCCATTTTCCTATTCTAAATTTATACTCAATGCCAGCGTAAGCATCATTCAATTGATATTTTACATCATTACCAAATCCAGCCGATGCAAAATCATTACTAGTTCCGTTAGTAAGAATTTGTTTTTCGGCAGTTGTAAAACTTGTAGTACCCAAATTATTCCCAATATTAGTATACAAATGATTGAAATTATTAATAATCCAATAATGCTTAAATAAAGCATCAATACTATTAATTCTTACTTTTTTGATTTGGTTAATCGTGTAAGAAACATCATTTTGTAATGGAATTAAGCCAACAAAAAAAGGTTTATCAGTAAACCATTGATTTTTTGGTGAATTGTTATCATACGCTTGGTTTATTACAAAAGTCGTGGTGTGCTGCTCATTATAACTTTTGTGCCATTCTAAATATTGCTTTACCGAAACATTATCTGCCTTACTGATGGTTTCAAAAATAGTTGAATTTGCAGCTGTTATTGAATTTACAGTGCTCGATAAATCATTAGTACTGGATTGATATTGGGCGTTGTAATACCATTTCTCTTTATTGGTAGGCGAATAATCTAGTTTTATATTCCCTATTCCCAGTACGGAACGATTTTCGCCATTTTGCACTTTATTTTCGAAAGCAATGGCATTATTTTGTAGATATTCGTTTTTACTTTCTGTTTTGGTTGTAGTTAACACTTTAGAAAAAATACTGAAACCCGAAATTGTCAATTTTGAAGAGGTTTCGTGGCTAAAATTTAAAGCTGCAAATTGGGATTGATTGGTTACCACATCCGTATTATCATTTGCAAAAGAATATAGATTAGTAAACGATTTTCTCCCCGAAAGAAACGTGCTCATGCCACCGCCAAAGCGCATTAAATCGTCAAAAGTAAAAGTGCTTCTGCCGATGTTATTGGCATCTCCTATAAAACTCAAATTTGTTTTAGGTGCATAATAAAACAAAGCAGCATGAGCGAGATAAAAACCGTTATCAGCATTGCCTACTTCGGCACCCGCTTCGACATCACCAAAGACAAACTTTTTTTTATTGGCTTTTAGTTTTACGTTCATAGCCAGTTCATCACTGTCCGAAACTTGTTTCATAAAGCCTACCTCATTAAAGTTGTCTATAACTTCAATTTTGTCCATCGCATCAGCAGGAATATTTTCGACAGCTAGTTTTGAGCCTCCGCCAAAAAATGATTTTCCCTCAACAAGCATTTTGGTTACTTTTTTACCCTGTACCGTAACATTTCCTTTTTTATCTACTTCAACACCGGGTAATTTTTCGAGAATTTCTTTCATTTTGCGCTCGTTACCGTTGGCAAAACTTTTAACATCAAATGTCATCGTGTCTTTCTTGATTACTATAGGCTTAAACTCATGTTTGATGACAATTTCTTTGAGTTGTTCTCCCGTAGGTTTGAGCTTAAAATCATGACTTTTAGTAGTGGCATCAGGTGTCATTATAAAGACCTCTTCTACAAAACCAATATAGGAAACAGTGATTTCGTATTTTACATCCGCATCTAGTTCTAGTCGATAACGTCCTTTGTTATCTGCAATAGCAAATTTTAGATTGGCTTTCTCTTGTAATGGTTTAGCAATAACATTAGCAGATTCTAATGGTTTATTTAGATCGTCAGAAACTACTCCTACAAGAATTTTTGTTTGGGAGAAGGAGAGAGTGCTGAAAAGTAATAAAAAAAGTATTTTAAACATTAAAAATGAAATATGAATAAAAATGAACTTAAAAATTTACATTCCCATTTGTGTTTTTATTTCTTTCTCATAAACCTCTGCACTAATTGTTTTGCCTTTTGGAAAATCAATTTCAAGTTCCTTATCTGTGAAAATCTCTATGGATGTAGCATAAAAAGTGGTTTCTCTATCCACTAGTTCCAAGATGAGTCCTGGCAAGCCATTAAAATATTTAGGACCATATGCATAAGGTAAACTTGGATTAAACCATGCAGTAATAGGAATGCTGGTATTTACTCCTAACCTATTAACAAACTTCATAAAATAAGTGGCTTTGTAACATAAATAATTATCAATTATCTTACTTTCACTCGATATTTCCCATTCTAATTTTTCATGTGTTTTCTTTATGAGTTTTCCATTGTCCTCCCGTTTTATTGCAGTATTAGTGTGTTTATCGAAAAAATAATCACTTTCGTTCGTTACAATAAAAGCCATTGTCCTAGCCATTTTTCTTAAGCCATTATTTTCAGCGTCAGAAATTAGATACTTGTCCAAAATAGAACTTGACTGTGTACTGTTAAATTGCAAAGTACAAGTTTGCTTGTTTGCGATTTCAACTGTTGCCTCATTTAATTTCGTAAATTCTGGGTCTTTACTATCTGCCCCATAACCAACTAATTGAATTTTATAAATAACTTTACCAGAAACTGATTGTGCAAAACAATTAGCCATCGTTGCAGCGAAAATACAAATGAATATAATTTTTAATTTTTTCATGATTTAAACTTTAAAATACAAACAAAACTTTCAATAGTTTTGTTTGTATTTTTTAATAATTAATTAATTCTGTGCAGTTTTCGCATCTTCACAAGCTTGGTAATAACCTTGATAAGCTGCATAATTTTGCTCTGCAGAATGTGTGCCATTACGATCATAAACGCCGTCTACATAATTCATTGCTTTTGTAGTACAATCTTGCACTTTTAAAACAACTTCCTTTTTCTGTTTCTATTTTTTCCCCTCTTTCAATACCAAAGTATTTGCCATTGCAACTCCACTAAACGCTACCACTGCAAAAGCGGTAAATACTAATTTTTTCATAATTAAATTGGTTTAAATTTATAAATAGTTTTCTGGTTAACCAAGGTAAATATCAAAAAAAAAAAAATTAATTAATAAGAATTTAATTAATTTTTTAACAAGAATTTAACAAGTCTTATCGCTTAAACTAGTAAACATGCAGATAAATAAAATTCCTACACAGAACTAAAAAAAGGCTAGAAGTTCATAAACCTTTAGCCTTCTTCAAAAATGTTTCCTTCTAATTAAAACTTCAAAGTCATTCCTACTAAAAAGTTGATTCCTGCTTGAGGATAATAACCTGCTCCTTCAAATGTAGCAATAGCTGGAGGATTAGATTCATCATCATCGAAAGTATAGAAGAAACCATTTGAAATATACTTGTAATCAAAGATGTTGTTCACTAAAGCAGAAAGATAAATTGATTTAAAAACCGCTTTTGGAGTAAACTCATACGAAACATTTAAATCGTTTGTAAAATAGGATTTCAGCTTAGAGCCTTCGGCATCGATATTTGCCATGTATTGCTCACCAACATATTTCGATAAAAATGATACTTGAAGATTTTTTGTTGGCACGAAGCTCACAATATTTCCTGCAATAAAATCAGGTGAAAAAGCAATATTGGTATCGCCTAATGATGTTAAAACACCATCTCTTTTAAAGAAAAAATCTTTATTTTTATTCGAACTAATGGTTACGTTTGGTCTAATAAATAAATTGTTTAAAATGGAAATTGTAGCATCAAGTTCAATTCCTAAACGATAGCTATCGCCACTGTTTTCACGAATTGGCGCTCCTACATCGTCTAAAGCTCCAGTAACGGTCAATTGATCCTTGTAAGCCATGTAATACACATTAGCATTCAGTTTTAATTTTGAATCCACATGACGCATTCCTAATTCAAAATCATTTAGTTTTTCTGGCCTAGGAGTTCCGTTTTCATAATCGTTTCTATTTGGTTCGCGATTCGCTCTTGCATATGAAAAATACAAGGCGTTTTTAGCGCTGAGTTCGTAATTCAAACCCGCTTTTGGATTAAAGAAATTGAAATTATCATTGACTAAACCAGCTTCGGCATTATTCGCTTTATAATGAACATTTCTAACTTGCAAATCTCCATATAAATTTAACTTTTCAGTGATTTGATAGTTTGCTTTTGCAAAAATATTTCCATCAGTTTTAGTAGCAGAATCATCATAATAATGATCGTCTAATTCTGATTTTGAAGCATAGCGAGCCCAAATAATTCTTCCAAAGTGATTTCCTTCATATTTGTTATAACCTCCACCAAAAATCACATTTAATTTTTCTTGTTTATAATTTGCTGAAAATGTAGTTCCATAAAAATCATTTACCAACCATTTCTGACGAATCAAATCTGTCCTATTTATAGTTGTTCCATTAATAACAATTGGAGTTAATCCGTAACCCGCAAATTTCTGATTCTCTTTATAATTTTCATAAAACCCTTCCCCTTTAGTGTAATGAAAAGCTAAATTAGTACTCCAATTTTCACTAGCTTTTTCGTTCCAATGCAATTGGTAATGATCTTGTTGGTAATTATCAGTTTCGTTTTCATAAAATCGAAGTTGTCCAAATTCATCCTTATACTTACCAGCAGGATTAAATGTTCGGTCATTTTTTAATTTATCCAAATCTTCTAAACCGTTCCAAGATTGATACGTTTTTTGATTTCCACCAAAAGCTAAAGCTTTGATTAAAGTCGTTTCCCCAAGATAAGTTCCCTGCAAGAAATAGGATTTCATATCAGAAGAAGCTCTGTCAATATACCCGTCTGATTTTAATGCGGAAAGACGACCAGCGATTTCAAAATGGTCATTCATCAAACCCGTACTAAATTTCACAGTGTGTTTTCTAGTGTTGAAACTACCAAAAGAATTAGATATTTCACCAGTGCTTTCTTTAGCGTAAGTATCAGTCAGCATATTCAAACTAGCACCAAAAGCACCTGCACCGTTTGTTGAAGTTCCTACTCCACGCTGCAACTGCAGACTTTCTACCGAAGAAGCAAAATCAGGCATATTAACCCAAAAGGTTCCATGACTTTCAGAATCATTATAAGGAATTCCATTTATAGTCACATTCACACGAGTAGCATCACTCCCACGAACGCGAATTCCTGTGTAGCCTACTCCATTTCCAGCATCAGTAGTTGTTACAACTGATGGTAAATAATTCATTAAAATAGGAATGTCTTGACCAAGATTACGAGATTTGATGTCTTTCTTGCTTAGATTGCTAAAACTAACTGGTGTTTTAGAATTGGCACGAACTGCTGATACGAGAACTTCATCTAATTGATTGACTTTAGTACTGTCTTTTACTTGCGCAAAAGATCCGATAGAAGATAAAGAAAAGAAGATAGACACTAAAAAAGTTACATTTTGTGTCTTTGTGCCTTTGCGGCTAGAAAAATTGTAAATAGTTTTCATCCGTAAAAAAGATTACGAATAAAAGGGGGAATTATTCTTTTTTTAAATTATTGATTGTTTACTACGATATAAATATAGTGTGCACGCTACTATTATATCGTTTTTTCCCTTAGCAACATTACTTGCTCAGGTTCGTTGGGTATGATCTCAGCCTGTCATTCTGAATTTTCAGAATCTAAGCACCCCTTTGAGACGGCGCAAAGATAAACCTATAAAGTCCAAGTATCCAAATACAAATTCTAAAAAAATCAATAGTCAGGCTTTCTTCTTGTCTTCTTAATTTCAGAAATAGATTTTTTATACTTTATTCGCTTTCTAATTACCGATTTAGGAATTTTTGTTGGTTTTCGTTCCTTGGGAATTATCAAGCCATTTTTCACAATAGCCAAAAAGCGCTTTGTTACAATTTCTTTGTTTTTCAGTTGGCTTCTATCTTCGTCACAATTTAAAATTAAGACTAAATCGTTAGTTAACCTCGACGACAAATTAGTTTCTAAAAGCAACTTATCTTCATCAGAAAGTGCTTGAGAATTTTTTAAATCAAAACTCAGTACCACTTTTGAAGAAACTTTATTTACGTTCTGCCCTCCCGCTCCGCTGCTTCGAACCGCTTTATAAGTCACTTCAGATAAAATTTTATCTATTTCCATTGCATGTAAATTTTTTATTTAGAAATCTGATGTCCTGGTTTCAACAAATCATTGACTGTTTTAACAGGATTAAAAGTCACTAAGGGTACTTCAACAAAAATAGTAATCCAGTTTGCCATTGCTCCATTCCAAAGGCCAGGCAACTCATAGGATTTTATATTTTTGCCAAAAGTATTTTTTTCGATAATAAAGCCCGCATTAGTATCAACAAATTGAACCAAATTAAATTTTTCGTTTCTATAATTCTTGACTCCACATACTAAGTCCACTGGATTAAAATGAGTAGAGGCGTTTAAAATATTTTTTTGATCTTCATTATTTAAATCTACTTGCGAACTTTCAACAATTTGCAAGGATACTGTTCCATTTTTATCTAAAACCCAAAATGGCCCGCCTCCTGGCTCACCCTCATTTTTCACCATTCCACATACACGAATTGGTCTATTTAATGTGGTTTTTAAATATTGAAGTTTTTCACTCAACGGTAAACTACTTACAGCAACTTTAATATTTAACTTCAAGCTCATAAATGAGCAAATCTCCTCGATCTCTTTCTCTGTTAATTCTTTACTTTCTATTAAATTTAAATAAGCGAATATCTGCTGCTGTAATTCAAGAAGTATTCCTGCTAATGCGTTTTTGTAGAGTGCAATTCTATCACTATGATTATGAATTACATTATCAATATTTTTAACAAAAATAATATTAGCATCTAAATCATTTAAGTTTTGTATTAACGAACCGTGACCGCCAGGTCTAAATACCAAGGCACCATTTGCATCTCTAAGTACTTCATTATTTAAATCAACTGCTATGGAATCAGTACTCTTGTTTTGGTACGAATAGCTAACATCTACAGTAGTGTTGAACTTTTCTTGAACGTCATTTTTTACCAAGCTGACAATTTCCTCGAATTGACTTTGATGTTCTTCAGAAATTGTGAAATGCAACTGCGACTTATCATTAGAAGTTCCGTAGTAAGCGCACTCATACAAATGTTCTTGAATAGGAGTTGCTATTGTATTTTTATATTTATGAAAAGATAGTATTGCTTTTGGCTTATTAGCATAATTAAACGCCGTAGAGGAAAGTAGTTCTTTAATAAAATAATAATTCTTACAATCATTTTCTAAAGAATCAAAGTCCACTACTTCTGCTCTGAGCTTTTGATCAATTAGCTCAAAAAAAGGAAACTTGTTCATAGCAATAATAAAAAGAGACAAATCACTGTCTTTCTTCCTATTGATGTATGCGTTGATCGATTCTGTTCCCAACTTATATTCCTCAATAAAGGTGATTAAGAACTTGAACATTCTAGTTGCAGCGCCAGATGCAGGCACAAACTTTAATAAAGTTAAAGATTGCTTCTTACTAGTGAACAGATCAGCTTTGTCTTTTAAATCAGCATCAGAAATCTTCAAGACTCCATTATCGATAGAAGCTGGACTGATTAAAACCGTTTTAGAAATTCCAGTTTTTAGAAATTCCAGTTGCTTTTGAATGTTTGCTATTGCAATACCATGATTATAGATTTGGACGAAATCAGTAGATGAAAGGCCTAAACTTTTAGCGGTAGTCAATTCTTCTAAAATAGCAATTGCCATTTTTAGCCGTAATTCTTTATTACCAGTTAGTTTAATAAAAGGTTTTTTATTGTCAACTAGTGACTTTTTAAATATCTTAAAAACAGTTTCACGACCTTCAGCCTTGTCTCTTAAGTCATCTTTTTCCCAAGGCACATCAATATCAGTAAGAAAAAACAAATCATATTCATGCTCTTTCGCAGCAGCGTCAAGTATAGGTTCGCAAAAGTTATAATACACTTCAGAATAAACCTTTGTTACCAAAATATTAGTGTCACAAAAAAGATATTTATTGGCAACAGCCAATTTTTCATTTTCTAACTTCATCTGGCCTTTTGCGATAGGCAGCATATCGTCAACATCACATATTTTCTGCTCTCGATCCCATTTTTGTTGCAGATAATCCCTCGCAAATTCAGGAACCCAAGCCGTCTCATAATGCGCCGCAAGTTGTTTTGCTAAGGTTGTTTTGCCTGTACTTTCAGGACCAAACAATGCAATTTTTATAACGGCAGATTGTTTTTGTTTAAGATTTTTCTCCATTCTAAATAACCATAAATGGCAATAATTGTAAATACTATATATTGAAAACTAGTAAAAGTATATCCCTTTGCTAAATACAGTGGGATAGAAAGTATGTCTCCAACAATCCAAAATATCCAGTTTTCTATTTTTCTCTTGGCCATAAGCCACATTCCTACAAAGAAAATTCCCGTCAGTAACGTATCTAAATAGGAATACCAACTCGTAAACTTATTAAAATACAAATAGACTACTACAACAAAAATAAGAGTGGCTATAAAAATAATTACGGCCATCTTTTTCTCTTTTAACGTCATTATCGAGATAGGAAACTCTTCAACGTCATCTTTTTTACGAGTCCAGTGATACCAACCGTAAATACTCATTATAAAATAATAAACATTAATCATTGAATCGCCTAATAAACTCCACTGCCATAATAAATAGGCGTAAATCGAAGTGCTTATTAATCCTGTAGGAAAAACTAAAAGATTATCTTTTTTAGCATACCAAACACTACATAATCCAAAAAACACTGCAACAAGCTCTAAGTAAACTTCATGAAGTGGATACGTACTATATTGAGCAAAAAAATAATCAAACATAAAAGTTTATATTTTATCCAAATTAAAAAATTCTATATTATTTTCAAAAGCAGTTCCAATTACTACTAGATCAGCTCCTGCTTCATACGCATCTTGAATCCCTTGTAAACTTACAATTCCGCCACCTACAATTAAAGGAATTTCTATATTTCTAGAAACTAAGTCAATCATTTTTAAGGGAACCGCTTGTTTAGCTCCACTTCCAGCTTCGAGATAAATTAATTTATTACCAAGCATCTCACCTGCTTGAGCTGTTGCCAAAGCTAAAGAATCATTTTTCCTATCTAATGGTTTGGTTTTGCTAACACGCTGCACGGCAGTTTCGCTTCCGCTTTCTATCAATATATAACCCGTAGAAATAATTTCTAAATCGGTTTTTTTTAAAATTGGCGCTGCCTGCACTTGATGTTCTATTAGATAATCAGAATTTCTACCGGATAGCAAGGATAAAAATAGTATTCCATCAGCTTGATTAGAAATTTGGGACGGATTACCTGGAAAAAGAACAATGGGCAAAATGCAGCTCTCTTTTATTCTAAAAATTAATTTGTCTAAAATATTATTTTGAACAAGGCTTCCGCCAATGAAAATATGAGAAGCAGGTGACTGATTTATTTTAGCAATCAGATTATCTATTTCTGACCAAATAATCTTGTCTGGATCCAGTAGAATTGCCAGTAACTTTTGCCTGTTTAGCTTAGCATTTAGTATCTGGTTGTATATATTCTCCTTTCTATTTTTCATAATTGGCGTAAAAGTATCCTTTTTTGTGAAAGTTAGCATTACTTTAAGAAAACTTATCTTTGTTTGTAGATATCTAATCTAATAGTAAAAAGCGCATGATCCCAATAGAAATTCTCGAAAAATATGATGCAGTACGTAGGTTTTATAAAAAATCAGAAATAATTTTTGAAAAGGATAGTTTTGCTACGCATTATTACCAAATCATTTCGGGATCCGTTAAAATGAATAACTTCAATGACGAGGGTCGGGAGTTCATTCAAGGCTTTTTTACAGTACATCAGTGTTTTGGCGAACCTCCATTGTTTTTAGAGAGAACGTACCCCGCTAATGCCGAAGCTGTTGAAGACTCCGAGCTAATTTGTGTTTCAAAACCAAACTTCTTAAAGCTAATCGCTGAAAATCCGAGTGTTTCAATAATAATGATTGAAAATTTAGCGCAGCGTTTGCATTACAAATCGGTTATGGCCGCTGAAATATCAACAGAAGACTCAGAGCATCGCTTGTTACAATTATTTGATTATTCAATCACCTACTTTAATTTTAAAAAGGAGCAAGAAGGTTTTCATATTGATTTGACTCGGCAACAAATGGGAGACTTGACGGGACTTCGTGTCGAGACAGTAATTAGAACTATCAAAACATTGGAAAAAAAATCAGAAGTAAAAATTGTCAATAGAAAAGTATATCGTTAAGCGTAGAAAATCTTTGGGATATCTGACAGCACTAAAAACATCAGATAACAAATTCTCAAAAAATTAAAAACATAATTATCCCTTTGGGGTCATTATGATATAGGTCATAAAAAGTTGAATTGAAGAGGCTGTAAATTTGTAATAACAAAAATCTCAACTATCATGACACTATATAACAAAACCCTTACTGACTTCAACAACAATTTTATTGGATTTGCTACATTAATCATTATTGGACAAAGCTGTTTAGGTTCAGCTGCTGCAATGAATATCCTTCGCAACGGAACAAGTTTAATACAAATGTTTCAATTAGGAATAATTGTTCTAATTTGCATGCTAGTTAACACTTCCATTTTAGCTCAAATGAAACATAAGGTAATTTTTAACCTTACTATTTTAAGTGTAATTTTAAGTATTTCCCTAATATTTATAAACAAGATTATCATCTAATGAAAAAGCAAATTGAAAACCGTTCCGATCTACAACTTTTAGTTAGGACCTTTTACGCTAAGATTAGAGCAGATCAGGAAATAGGTTTTTTCTTTAATGAAACGATCACCGACTGGGAAGAACATTTAGAAAAGTTAACCGACTTCTGGGATATGAATATTTTTGGCACAAAAAATTATCAAGGAAATCCAATTATCGCTCACAATGCAGTAGACAAGAAATTTGATCAACAAATCACTTCAAATATTTTTGGAATTTGGTTGAATCACTGGTTTGCTACAATCGACGAACTTTTTGAAGGTGAAAATGCAGAAATTTTAAAACGAAGAGCTCAAAAAATGAGTACTTTTCTATTTATGAATATTTTTGAAAGCCGAGGGAAAGTTTAAGTGCTTTCAGCTATCGATTACTTGAGAAGAAATATTGCCACGAAGTCTCAAAGGTAATAAGCTTTTGCTTATTTCTTTTAATAGATAAATTATCACGCTTTAGTATTGCTTTGTCACGCTGGAAGCGTCTCCTATATATAGTATTAGGAGATGAGACGCTTCCAGCGTGACAACTAGCGGTGATTGAGTTGGTGGAAAAAAATTGGTGCCTTTGTGCCTTTGCGGCGGAAAAAGCCACGAAATGTCAAAGACACTAAGCTTTTGCTTATTTCTTTAAATAAATAAATTATTACACTTTCGTATTACTTTGTCACTCTGGAAGCGTCTGTTACCAAAACTCTAAAAGGTGAGACGCTTCCAGCGTGACAACTAGCGGTGATTGAGTTGGTAAAAAAAATGTGCCCTAGTGTTTTTGCAGCAAAAAAAGCCACGAAGTCTCAAATGCACTAAGCTTTTACTTATTTCTTTATATAAGTAAATTATTATACTTTAGTATTACTATGTCTCGCTGGAAGCGTCTTTTACCAAAACTCTAAAATGTGAGACGCTTCCAGCGTGACAACTAGCGGTGATTGAGTTGGTAAAAAAAAATGGAGAAATCATTATACTCTTTAAAATATCTAAAACTTAAAGAAAACGCTACGAAGTATCAAAGACACTAAGCTTTTACTTATTTCTTACAAAAATAAATTAGTACATTTTAGTGTTACTTTGTCACGCTGGAAGCGTCTATTAAAAAAGTTTTTAAAGACGAGACAATTCCAGCGTGACAATTAGATGTGATTGAGTTGGTGGAAAAAAAATTGTGCCTTTGTGCCTTTGCGGCAAAAAACGCTACATAACTATTTTAAACACTTTCTTGAAAAGCATAAACTAAAGTAAAACCTTCAATTTCTTCAAAATAGATTTTAAAACTTTTGACTAAGCTATCAAAATGTAATTCTGAAGTAGTCTCTTGAGTTTCTAAGTCAAAAGCATTGACTCTAATATGATTTTTAAAACTAATTCCTTTTTCATTCCTAATTTTAAAAATAGCCTCCTTTGCGCCCCAAATCACTGTAAGCTTTCGGATATACTCTTTATTATCATTTAAAAATTCAAACTCCGAATCGCAAAATTTATCGGCGATTTTGATGATTTTCTCTCGTTGCAGTTCAATGTCGATTCCCACCGTTTCATCACTTATAATAATAGCTGAAAAATTATGTGAATGAGTTATAGAAATATGCTTTCCATCCTTGAGATGCGGTTTTCCAAAGTCATCGTAATACAAATCAAAATCTGTATAACCGGCCAAGTAAAACAATTTACGTACGCTAAGAAAGGCACGTTGATGCAACTCAGATTTCATTCCAGAAATTCGGATGCTATTTTTTTCGTTTAAAACTACCGTTTCATATAAGTCTTCATAAGATTCAGTGATCTTCCAAACTAGAATTTGTGTGGTGGCGTTGAATTGTATGGTCTTGAATAATGGCATGTTAGTATCGTGATCTCTAGCCCCGATAATAGTGGAAATCCTTTTTTGAGTCGCCCTTGCGATGAAAAAAAGATTGTAGCGGATAGCGGGAAATAGCTCCTTAAACTAAAAATAATTCAGTTTAAAAAAATTATTTTACTGATTTTTAAAAGATTACAAAATTAAACAATTCATAAATATTTAGGAATCCTTTCAAAATCATAACTTTATTACGTAATTTTGCAAAAAATTTACAATACAAATATACTATAAATGAGTACTACAACTATGCCTTTTGTGGCTTTCAAAGTAAAAGACATTTCTCTAGCGGCTTGGGGAAGAAAAGAAATTGAACTAGCTGAAGCTGAAATGCCAGGTTTAATGGCACTTCGTGCTGAATATAAAGACGAACAACCTCTTGCAGGTTCTCGTATTGCAGGATGTTTGCACATGACGATTCAAACTGCAGTTTTAATCGAGACATTAATTGCTCTTGGAGCTGAGGTTACTTGGTCTTCTTGTAACATTTTCTCTACTCAAGATCAAGCTGCTGCTGCTATTGCTGCTGCTGGAATTCAAGTTTACGCTTGGAAAGGTTTGAACGAAGAAGATTTTGACTGGTGTATCGAGCAAACATTATTCTTTGGTGAAGATAGAAAACCATTGAACATGATTCTTGATGACGGTGGAGATTTAACGAACATGGTTATCGACCGTTACCCAGAATTAGTTGCTGGAATCAAAGGATTGTCTGAAGAAACTACAACTGGTGTTCACAGACTTTACGAAAGAGTAAAAGCGGGAACACTTCCAATGCCTGCAATCAATGTTAATGACTCGGTTACTAAATCGAAATTTGACAACAAATACGGTTGTAAAGAAAGTGCTGTTGATGCTGTAAGAAGAGCAACAGACATTATGCTTGCTGGAAAAAGAGTTGTTGTTTGTGGATACGGTGACGTAGGAAAAGGAACTGCTGCTTCTTTTAGAGGTGCAGGATCTATTGTAACAGTTACTGAAATTGACCCAATTTGTGCTTTACAAGCTGCAATGGACGGTTTTGAAGTAAAACAATTAAATACTGTTGTTGGGAATGCTGATATTGTAATCACTACAACTGGAAATAAAGATATCGTTTTAGGTTCGCACTTTGAGCAAATGAAAGATAAAACTATCGTTTGTAACATTGGACACTTTGATAACGAAATTGATATGGCTTGGTTGAATAAAAACCACGGTGCGTCTAAAGTTGAAATTAAACCACAAGTTGACAAATATACTATTGCTGGAAAAGATATTCTTATCCTTGCTGAAGGACGTTTAGTAAACTTAGGTTGCGCTACAGGTCACCCAAGTTTTGTAATGAGTAACTCATTTACAAACCAAACTTTAGCTCAAATCGAATTATGGAAAAATAGCGCGGCATATAACAATGACGTGTATATGTTACCTAAACATTTAGATGAAAAAGTTGCTTTCTTACACTTAGCTAAATTAGGCGTTGAATTAGAAACATTACGTGACGATCAAGCAGCTTATATTGGTGTAGAAGTTTCAGGTCCTTACAAACCAGAATATTACAGATACTAGTCCGATTTGTCATTCCGACAAGTAGGAATCTCATTTTAGATTTAAACCCTTACATTAAATTGACTTAAATTCAGTTTGATTGTGAGGGTTTATATTTTTAGGACTACAGAAACAAATCGTAACAACATATAAAAGCGGATTTTATGAAAAACTTTTTATTTTTAGGTATTGCTATTATCTTTGAAATTATTGCAACCTCAGCATTAAAAAAATCGGAAGAATTCACTAAGTTGATTCCAAGTATAATTACAATTGTTGGTTATTGTGGTGCATTTTACTTTTTGAGTTTTGCTGTAAGAACCATTCCAATTGGAATTGCTTACGCAATCTGGTCTGGTGTTGGAATTGTTTTAATTACTATAATTGGTGCTATTTTTTTTAAACAAATTCCAGACTTACCCGCAATTATTGGATTATCGTTAATTTTAATTGGCGTAACCGTAATCAATGTTTTTTCAAAAACTACAGGACATTGATTGTAAATGTCTTGTTAGTAAGTTGAAGATTCATATCGATTGAATTTTTTTTGGGCATGACCCTACGTAAAAACTGCGGGTCGGGCTATTCGCTGTATCTTTTGTTCCGCTAAAGCTTCACAAAAGGATGCCACTGCTATCCCTCATGCTTCATAAAGAATCAGCCAAGAAACATCCAACTTATCTATAAATTACACCCTTTTATTTGTCATTGTGTAATCGACTCGTCCTTCCTGAGCAACTAAATAATACACTTTCTTTGTGAAAAAACTACCCTAAATAAAATAAAAGCGCAACAAATTATTATACGCATGGTTAAACCTTTCTAAGCATTTGACATCTAACAAGGAATCAACTCCATTCAGCATGTCAAAATACCATTTTATTTTATTTTTTTTAATTTGCTCTTTATGCACAAACGCTCAGGAAAAATTCACCATAAAAGGTAAAGTAATAGGCGCTAATGACAATTTCCCTTTAGAATCAGCTACTGTTTATTTGACAACGGCAAAAGATTCAGTGATGCTAGAATACACACTAACTGATAAAAACGGAGATTTTATATTTGCCGCAAAAAAGCAAGAAAAACCCGTTTTTTTAAAAGTGACTTATATGGGTTTTGAAACTCATAAAGAGGTAGTTCAGGAAATCGATAGTAATAAAGATTTTAAAATTATTTCGCTTATTGAATCAGCAAACATGCTCTCTGGCGTGACAATTATTACGGAAGAACCACCGATAAGAGTTAAAAATGATACTATCGAGTTCAAAGCTTCTCTGTTTAAAGTTCGCCCTGATTCAAATGTAGAGACACTACTAAAACAATTGCCCGGTTTTGAAGTCGACAGCGACGGAAAAATCACTGTGAATGGCAAAGAAGTAAACCAAGTTTTAGTGAACGGAAAACCCTTTTTTGATAGAGATGGCGTGATGGCTTTAAAAAACTTACCCGCTGATATAATTAATAAAGTTCAAGTTTCAGATTATAAAACTAAAAAAGAAGAGTATTCTAAGTCAGAGTCAACTTCTGACAATTCTAGCATCAACTTTACCATCGATAAAGAAAAAAACAAAGGATATTTTGGTAAATTCTTGGGTGGTTATGGCACTGATGATCGCTATGAATCTAGTTTTATCGTCAATTTGTTTAATAACAATAGAAAGATAAGTCTTTTAGGATCTTCAAACAACATCAATGCTCCCGGTTTTTCTATGGATGAGATTTTTGACAATATGGGTGGTGGACGAAACAATCGCGGTGGAAGCACAAATAATAATTCGAAGGGAATAACCAAATCAAATTTGATTGGCCTCAATTACTCTGACGAGTGGTTAAAAGGGTTACAAGCATCTGGAAATTATAATTTTTCAAATACAGAAACAGATAATCTCTACAAATCAAAAACCATTAATTTCTTGCCAACAGGAAATTTCAATACTGAATCGCAATCCAAAACCAGTAGAGAAACTACAAGTAATAAAGCGGGTGTGGAACTAGAGTACAAAGCAATTCCAAGTATTAGAATTTTTGCTTCTCCAAAATTTTCAAATACAAAATCGAATAATTTCTCTGAGGCGGAAAGCAGTTCTCGTGAAGAAAATGGTACTTTAAAAAATGCTTCGAATTCGAAATCAAACAATCAAAATGAAAATAATAGTTTTGGAAACTCCATTAATTTCAATAAATCTTTCGAAAAAAGAGCTCGGAATTTAAGTGTAGTAATAAATAACAACAACACTAAGTCGAGTTCAAATGGACTTACAAAATCAGAAACAAACTATTTTTCAACACAAACAACTGATAGCCGAGATCAAAAAAATAACAATGAAAATACGAGCGACTCTTATTCTGCTGAAATTGAATATACAGAACCAATCACTGATTCTATACGTTTCAAAATAGGCGCTGAGTACAATTACAAAAACTCAATAAATGATAATAAAACATTTAATTTTAATCCAAGCGATCAATTGTATTCGAATTTAAATATTTTACAATCGAATTATACTTCCTCCACTCAAAGCAGTTTTTCACCATCGGCAGGATTTCGTTTTGAGAAAAATAAATTTGTGGTTGATATAAATTCCTCAACTGCAATTGTACAGTATGACAATCACTCCGATTATCTAAATCAATCAACTGATTTAAATAAAAAATATATTTTACCAAATTTACGAGCTCAAATTCGCTATCGTATTGATCGTTCTAAATCGCTTACAGCTAGATACAATTACTCCGTTTCTTTACCTTCTTCTAATCAGCTATTGCCTGTCACAAATTTAGCAAATCCTTTAAATACAATTATTGGAAACCCAAATTTAAGACCAAACGAAAAACATAGCGCTAATATCAATTATAGAAACTTTGATTTCCGTACTCGTTCCGGTTATACTTTCTATGTGAATAGTGATTTTTATTCTAGCGAAATTATTGCTTCCTCGATTTATGACGATAGTCGGAAAGCAACAACAACTTACGAAAACATTTCCGGAACGTATTCCATTACTGGAGGCGGAGGCTGGAATAAATCAGTAAAACAAGAATCAAATTTACTGCGTTACGGCTTGTCACTAAATACAAATCTCTCCACATCAAAAGGTTTTACTGATGGTGTTTTATTTGACGCTACTTCAGCTGGAATAAGACCTAATATCTATTTAAATTACGATTACGGAGCGTTTTTTACAGTCGCTCCATCGTATAGTTTCTCTTATAACGAGACGAAGTATGACAATTATTTAACTAAATCAAGTTCTAATGTCGTTCACAGACTGAACATACAAACCACTAGTTATTGGCCAAAAAACTGGACATGGGGAAATGATTTTGGATACACTTATAATTCAAAACTTTCATCTGATTTCAAGAAGGATTTCTACTTATGGAATACGAGTTTATCCTATAGTTTTTTCGAAAATAATATTATTGCTAAGGTGAAAGTCTACGATTTACTAAATCAAAACCAGAGTGCAACCCGAACTATTACTGCAACGACAATTCGGGATGACGAAAACACAATCTTAAAACGTTACGCTATTTTCTCATTAACTTATAAAATTCAGGACTTCTCCGGAATGAAAAATCCTCCAGGCGGTAAAAACAATAGAGGAAATAGAAGAATGTCGATCGATTAAGAATTTAAAACAATTTGAAACAAAGCCCTTACTAGCAGTAGAAAGGGCTTTGATTTATAAATTTAGTCTTTACAATTCAATTAGGTCAAATATTTAGAGATGACAATCACTTTTCAGGTAATTTACTTTAGGAGTTTCTCCATTGATAAAATCTACTTTCTTTTTTCTGCAAAAAATCGCTTCATTAAGTCAGCAGCTTCAGCGGCTAGAATACCACACACAACTTTAGTTTTAGGATGTAATTGTGTTCCCATTTTTACATAGCCACGATTATCGTCTGTTGCACCATAAACAATTTTTGAAATCTGACTCCAGTA
Organism: Flavobacterium sp. PL12; assembly: GCF_039123485.1. Lineage (NCBI taxonomy): Bacteria > Pseudomonadati > Bacteroidota > Flavobacteriia > Flavobacteriales > Flavobacteriaceae > Flavobacterium > Flavobacterium sp. PL12. The sequence goes on along the minus strand of NZ_JBANDI010000003.1, from coordinate 107,354 downwards.
CAACGCGCCAGCACACATTTGACAAGGTTCAAGCGTAACATAAAGCGTACATCCTATTAGATATTTACCTCCTAGAAAATTAGCGGCAGCAGTAATAGATTGCATTTCAGCATGAGCCGTTACATCATTTAATAGCTCCGTTAAGTTATGACTTCGAGCAATTATTTTATTATCAATTACAATAATAGCACCAACAGGAATTTCGCCTTTATCAAAAGCAGCTTCGGCTTCTTGCAAAGCTTTTTTCATGAAATATTCGTCGGTGAAGGGGTTTATCATAGTATTTAATTCATAGTATAATATAAGCGATAACTTTCTAAACTATATATTGTCGTTTTTTGGATTTTGTGAGGTAGAAAAAACATCTAGAATATAAATTCTATGTTCTTCAATTCGGTACACTATTTTGAAATTCCATTTCGGGAAAAAGCGAATTGCTTGTGAATTAAATAATGGTTCTATTGGATTTTTTTCAGGGAATAAATTTAGCTTATCACCTAAATCAAATAAGGTTTCTACAACTAAATCCGCGTTTTGCGGGCTTTTAGTGTAGATATAGTTATAACTATTTTGAATAGATTCTATTGCATTTGGAGACCAAATAACCGGCTTCACTTTTTAATGATTTTTTTTCGAGCTTCCTCAGATGAATACCCTGCTTCTCCTGCATCCGAAAGCTTCATAATTTCACTTAAGTGACTTTTATATTGATTTGTGGTTAACGATTCTCCACTTGTAGAATAAGCATAAATATCATTATTTAGTAAATCTTCTATTTTATTTAATAACTGTACATTTTCAATATCTAATATTCTGTGCACAATATTTCTGCGTTGGATTTCTACATTCATAGTAACTGAATTTATTTCAAAGTTATAAAAAAAATCCGTTAATAAACGGATAGAAAAATCGAATGCAGTTGCAAATACAGAATGTAAATTTACAATTTGCGTTATTTATTATTTAAAACCCTAAATTTGCTTTTTACAAAAGAAATGAAAAGCAAATTACTTCAAAATATAAACAGTCCGAAAGATTTACGCTTGCTGAGTGAAGACCAACTTCCATTGGTAGCCAAGGAATTGCGTGATTTTATAATTGATATAATTTCAGTAAAAGAAGGACATTTAGGCGCTAGCTTAGGCGTAATCGAACTTACCATTGCGCTACATTATGTTTTTGACACGCCAAATGATTTATTAGTTTGGGATGTAGGACATCAAGCATACGGACATAAAATCCTAACTGGCCGAAGAGACAATTTTCACACTAACAGACAATTGGGAGGTATTTCTGGTTTTCCAAAAAGAAGTGAAAGTAATTACGATACCTTTGGCGTCGGACACTCCTCTACTTCGATTTCAGCAGCATTAGGAATGGCAATTGCTTCTAATTTGAAAGGAGACTTTGAGAAACAACATATTGCAGTGATTGGTGATGCTTCGATAGCGTCAGGAATGGCTTTTGAAGGATTGAACCACGCGGGAGTTACTGAAGCTAATTTATTAGTGATTTTAAATGACAACGCCATAGGAATTGATCCAAGCGTAGGAGCGCTTAAAAAGTACCTTACTGCTGTTAAAGAAGGAAAAAATCCGAGACAGAACAATATGATTAAGTCTTTGAATTTTGATTATTCAGGTCCTATTGATGGTCATGATATTTTTGCAGTCATTAAAGAATTAAAGCGTTTACAAAAAATAAAAGGTCCAAAATTCCTTCATATCACAACTACAAAAGGAAAAGGATTAAAACAAGCAGAAGAAGATCAGGTGAAATACCATGCACCTGGAAAATTTGATGCAAGTACTGGCGAAATTCACAAAAAAATAGAGGAAAACCTTCCTCCAAAATACCAAGATGTTTTTGGCTTAACCGTTTTGGACTTAGCTCGAAAAAACGAAAAAATAATAGGAATAACTCCAGCTATGCCTTCTGGAAGTTCGTTGAATTTCATGATGAATGAATTCCCAGCGCGTGCCTTTGATGTTGGAATTGCTGAACAACATGCCGTAACTCTAGCAGCAGGAATGGCCACTCAAGGAATGATTGTATATTGCACAATTTACTCTACTTTTTTACAAAGAGCATACGACCAAGTAATTCACGATGTCGCTTTACAAAATTTACCTGTTATTTTTTGCCTTGATAGAGCTGGATTAGTTGGAGAAGATGGATCGACACATCACGGCGTTTTTGACATCGCTTATTTGCGTTGTATTCCTAATCTGATTGTCTATGCGCCAAGAAATGAAATCGAACTACAAAACATACTATATACCGCTCAATTAGGATTGCAACATCCTATCGCTATCCGTTATCCACGTGGAAGAGGAGTAATTGCCAATTGGCAGACAGAGCATTTTAGTAAATACAAAAAAATAGAAATCGGAAAAAGTATCGAAATAAAAACCGGTTCAAATGTTGCTGTTTTGTCCAACGGCACGATTTCCAACAATGTTTCTTTGGCTGTAGCCAAAATAACAAATCCAGATAATATTGCGCATTACGATTTTCCTTTTGTGAAACCATTAGACGAAAACCAATTACATTCTATTTTTAAAACCTTTAAAAATATTATTACAATTGAAGATGGAGTTATAAAAGGTGGATTTGGAAATGCTATAACTGAATTTGCCGCCGCCCACAATTATACCTCAAAAATTAAAGTACTGGGAATACCAGATGAATTTATCGAGCACGGAACGGTAACCGAATTACAACAATACTGTAAAATTGACGTTAAAAGTCTTGAAATACTTTTTTCAACCTATTAAAATAATTATTTTGCCCTTTAAATATAACTACGCCAAAATGAAATCATTAACCTACACATTCTTTCTTCTTGCTTTTACAATCAGCTTTAATTCTTTTGCTCAAGAAACAAAAACAACCACCTATTTATATGACTCGTTAGTACCTGCAACTAAAAAATTCGTTGTTGCGCAGCCACGGGTTCCAGCCTTTAAAATAAGAACAAAAACACATTATCTTCCTTTTTCTCATTGGAGTCAAAAAAACACTTTAGGTTTTGATATTTCTGAAGTGGCATTTGTAAACTGGAATGCGGGAGGAACGAGTTCGATTTCAGGATTATTAAAAGGGAAATTTTTAAGAAATTATAGTAGTCTTAATTCTAACTGGTCAAATGAATTAATATTTAGGTACGGCGTTAATAAGCAAGACGGACAATCGATTAAGAAAACTGATGATGCATTACAAATCAACTCGTCTTTTGGTTACAGACATAATCCAAAATCAAACTGGTACCACTCTGTGAAATTTAATTTCAACACACAATTTACAAATGGTTACGCGTATCCAAATACTAGCAAGGCTATTTCTAAAACATTTGCGCCAGCATACATCTTTCTAGGAATGGGTGCTGAAAACATCAATAAAGAAAAAAATAGAACCTTTTATGTTTCTCCTTTTACATTTAAAACAACTTTAGTTTTAGATCAAACATTAGCAAATCAAGGTGCTTTTGGTGTTCCAAAAGCAATTTATGATGCCGACAAAAACATCATTGAAGAAGGTAAAAAATCTAAAATGGAATTAGGTTTCCTTATCACAAATAAATTTAAAAAAGAGATTCTTAAAAACATCAATTTAGAAAATCGCATTAGCTTGTATTCAGATTATATCAATCGTTTTGGTAACATTGACGTAAATTGTGACTTACAATTAGAACTTATTGTTAATCAATATGTGAAGGCAAATATTGGCGCTCACATTATCTATGATGATGATATTAAATCAAAAAGAGAAATCGCAGGTGTCCAAGTGACTGAAGGTCCGAAGACGCAAGTAAGACAAGCAATCGGAGTTGGATTAGAATACGTTTTCTAATAAAAAAAGGCCTGAAAAAATATTTTCAGGCCTTTTTTTTGTCTTGTATAAATTGTCTTAATTCTTAACTGCAGTAATCGTTTTATAAAATAATAAAGCATTTCCATCTGTAAGCATAGAAATAAAATGACAAATATGCAGCAAGCGCTCGTACAAAGTCTCTTTCTCTAAATGATGTTTCTCTGGTAATAATTTGAGGATCAAAGAATCATAATTAGATTCGTTTCCATCATATTTATTATTGTAAGCCGTGATGAATTTATCTAAAAGTGTCTGGATAATTTGATAACCTACAATCTCTTTTTCAATCACTTCCCTACTTTGATAAATATTATTAACGCTGATGCTAATTATATCGTCCATTTGAACTTTATACTTACTCTTATCTGTCAAAGAATGAGGGAATTTACCATTTAGGATTGCTTCTTCATTAGCTACAAAAACGCTAACAGCATCATTAATTAAACTTCCAATTGCTAAAGCACGCAGATAACTAATTCTATCTTCCTTAGTAGTTAGCGTTTTATATTTTGATGTGTCTATGCTATCTTTAACTAATTTTATCAAGTATTCTAACGCAAAATCTTCAGACACTAATCCTAAATTTATTCCATCTTCAAAATCAATGATTGTGTAGCAAATATCATCGGCAGCTTCAACTAAATAAGCTAAAGGATGTCTTTCAAAACCAATATCATTTCCAGACTTATTTGGAATTAAACCCATATCGGCAGCTACTTCTTCAAAGAAATTTTTATCCGTTTGAAAAAAGCCATACTTTTTATCTGCAATATTTCTGGTTGGTTTTTTAGGCAAACTTTCTTTTGGGTATTTCATAAAAGCTCCTAAGGTCGCATATGAAATGCGGAGACCACCTTCAATTCCAGGACGACTCGCTGTTAAAACAGAAAAGCCATTCGCATTTCCTTCAAAATCTACTAAATCTTGCCACTCTTTATCAGAAACTTGGCCTTTATATTTTTGTCCATTCCCAATCGAGAAATATTCACCAATCGCTTTTTCACCAGAATGCCCAAAAGGTGGATTTCCAATGTCATGTGCTAAGGAAGCAGCAGCTACAATTGCTCCAAAGTCATTCATGTGAAAACCGTGAACTTCTTTGAGATGTGGATATTTTTCAATGATTTTTTTACCCACTAATCGTCCTAAAGAACGTCCCACAACTGAAACTTCTAAACTGTGCGTCAAACGCGTATGCACAAAGTCAGTTTTAGAGAGTGGAATCACCTGTGTTTTGTCCTGTAAACTTCTAAATGCTGCCGAAAAAACGATACGATCGTAATCTACTTCAAAACCAAGACGCGTATCATCTTGCTCTACACGTAATCTTTTGCCTTTGTCGCCTTGTCTTCTTAGTGATAAAAGTTGTTCCCAGTTCATTTTTATAAGTTGTATTATTCTAAATTTATAAGGAGCGAATATAAAGAAAAAGTAAGCAGTAGAAATAAAAAAAGCTGCCAAAAAATGACAGCTGTAGATCTTAAATTTTAGAATAGTTTTACTATACTTTCCTTTTTTCCATAAACTCATGTTTATTTACAACATAGGTTACTGATAAAGTATCGTGCCATCCTCTTGCATCATCATTAAGAAAAGTGAATGCCTCGATGGGAATTAAACGAACTAAAGTTCGAATCACAGTACTTTTTACCTTTGGTTTCGTACCATTATGCTTGACTACAATTGTTTTAGTAAAATATTTTCCAAATGTTCTAGACAAATACGTTTCCATAATTAAATAGTAAAAGAACAAAACTACCAATCCAAAAAGTATATTCTCAACTAGCGTTAAAGAGATAATCCACTCTGATAATTTGAAATTTCCAGTTACTTCTCCTAGTATATTTATGGCTGCGCCAATACCCATTGTCAAAACATAAACAATAAATAAATCGATAATCATGTTTAGGAACCGTTGTCCTTTAGAAGCTAATAAATCGTCGGTAATCATAAATTCTTTAGTTTCCATTTTTGTTTTTTAGTTTAGAAAAGCCTCTATTATATGATGCGACTTTCTCAAATATAGTGATTAAATATGGGATTAGTAAGAAAAGGAGTTAGTATTCTTAATGTAAATATGCTTAAAATTTAAACAATTTTATTTTTATGAAGTGTAAAAAGACACTTTAATAAAACGATGATTTAAGCATTCGTTTTTTCAAATAATCGCATTTTATTTAAAATACAATGATTTTCATTTGCACTGAAAAATTCAAGAACAGCATTTCTATCTTCTAGAAAATTATCTTTACAAACCTGTTTGGTGTTATCAATACACACCTTTGCTTTTGCAATACAATGCTTTTGCAAAAGATTCATCACAAGACTATCCGCAATAAACAAACGATTAAATTCTATGCAAAATGCCAACAAGAAATCCTCGATCACACTTGCTTGTTTCGAATTTATAACTAAATCATTGGTACAAGTTGAATAAAATAAACGTAAAATATTCGTGCTTACTTTTGTAGTATATTGAATTGCTTTCATAATCACATCCTTTGATGTTACAAATATATCTCAGGTTGAGCGCTTTACGCTTACACTATTTTAATAGAGATTTATGAAATTCAAATATGAGTAAGACTATAATACTTGCTATCCAAAAAAATAAAATGCCTTAAGTATAACAACTCTTTTAAACTTAAATACATTACTTCTACAGAAAACAGATATATTTGAACTGCCGAAAATAGCGCAGAAGCTCCATGTTTGAAAAGCTCTTATCAGATTAACCTACTTCAATAAAAATGAAATTTAATAGTATTGTTTTCTTCCTATTAATTTGCACAGTGCAGCAAATTAAATCACAAGCTCTTCTAATTCATAAGACGAAGCAGCCTATAGTTATTGATGGTGATTTATCCGACTGGCCCAGCCCTTTCTCAAAGGAATTTGTAATTCATAACTCTGGAGAAAAAGCAAAACAATCAACCGTTGCGTCTCTTTCTTGGGATAAAAACTTTTTATATATCGCTTACAAGTGTACGGATTCTGAAATTATAGGTAAAGAAAGGAAGCAAGATTCTCCTCTGTTTGAAACTGATGATTTAGTAGAGATTTTTATTAGTCCAGATGTGGAAGTTAAAAGTTATATTGAAATTGGCGTTAATGCTTTTAATACCAATTACGATGTTCTTATTCAATGCACTTCAAAGGAATGTGGAGGACGGAAATCTGATTTATCAATTAGTATAAGAGGATTGCAAACAGCTTCTAAAATCACTGAATTTGGTTACACCGTTGAAATTGCCATTCCATTTTCGAGTTTAAACGAAATTACAAATGGCAATTTTAAAACACCAAAAATCGGAACCACTTGGAAAGGAAATTTATTCCGAATCGACTATGGACCAACTAAAGAGTACCAATCGTTAAAACCGTATCAAAGTAAAAAACATGGTTTTCATCAACCTGCCGAATTTGCAGAATTAATATTTGTGAAGTGATTGTAATAAAAAATTGATGTTAGTGATGCAGTGATTAAAATAATTTCTATCTATCAGCTTTTCAAAAAAAGGAAGGAATGTGAATTTAATACCAATTATTGGTATCTTTGATAAAAAAAATCATGGCACGAAATACCTCAATATTATTAGGAGATTATTTTGAAAATTTCATTAATGAACAAATCTCTACAGGAAAATATAGTTCAGTAAGTGAAGTGGTTAGAACTGCATTAAGAGTTTTCGAGCAAGAAGAAAATAAAACAAAATCGCTAATCCACGAACTAAAAATGGGAGAAAAGAGTCCTAAAATTAAAAATTTTGATCGCGACAAAAATCTTGAAGTGCTTAAAGCTAATTTTCAAAAATAATGTCACTTTATGTAATTAGTGAAAAGGCAGTAGAAGATATTAATAACATCTGGATTTACACGGCTGAAAATTGGTCTGTTGCACAAGCAGACAGATATTATAACTTAATTTTTGACGAGATTGAATACATAGCTAACAATTTTGATATGGCTCGTGACTTTGGTAAAATTCGAAAATCCTATAAATGTTCTAAAGTAAAATCACATTTAATTTTCTTCAAAATAGATAAAATGAACGAAATTGAAGTCGTTAGGGTCTTGCACGAAAGAATGGAGATTGAAATTAGATTAATAGAATAAGCATTTCATATCCTATTTTATTTTACATAAAAAAACGCTACATGCAGGTAATAATGAAACTTTTCAGCAACTACGATTATTCACTAACTTCAACTAAATTAATATCGATTTGAATTCCGTTCATTAAGGTATATTCTAATTTAACGAAACCATATTTATCGTTATAAAAAGCTACCAGTTTACCTTCGCCGATATTAGATTTTGCAGTTGAATTAATTTTATAACAATCTAAACTTCCAAGACTAGTTTTGATTGCTTCTTTCCCGACAATTTCATAAGTGTAATCTAAAAGAAGTCTACCTTTCCATTCTCCCCATTGTTTGTTTGACCAATGATCGCCAATGCTCATCTTGTCAGTCCAAGTGTAACCAACAGGCTTATTTAATTTAATATAAGGAAAGGGACAGGTTTCTAATGCATTCAAAAATCCCATTCTGGGAGGATGAATCCAAACATTCTCTTTATTTTCGACTACTCCAGTTGAACTAAAAAATTTAGGATTGGGTTCAAAATTATAGCGGATTTCAGTTTGATTTTTGTTTATCCGTTGAAACATCTTTGGTTTTATAACGGACATTTTAATGGCATCAATTTTATTTTTATCCACTTCATTAGTAGTTAAACTGTCTTTTGTGTTATTGACGAGAAAATATTTGTTTTCATTCTTTTGAATAGAATAGGAATACATAAATGTTTTACCAATTTGATAAATAACATTATTTTTATCTACTTTGCTTTTTTCTATTTTAACTCCATCATATTGCTGCGCCATGCAAAGATTAGAAATTATTAACGCTATAATAAGTAGTTTGTTTATTTTCATTTAAGAAGTTTTAAAAAAGTTGTGAGTAAAGTTAAGTAAATTCTTTCATTATTGCTGAAAATATTATAAAGCAAAAAGAAAGTCTTTTAGGGACTTTCTTTTTTGTTTGTATGATGATTTTGTTTGTTAACAAATGCGGAATATTTGCGTTAACGAATAAATATTTTTTATTCAATCAATTTCAGGAATTACTAGTTCTGCTAATTTCGCGCCTACTTCTTCCAATGAATCTTCCAGTGTACTTAAACCACTACGCGAACCAAGTAAAGGACTGACCTCACGTAAATCATCAAAAGTTGCGTTATGAAGAATAGGAACAAGTAAATCACGAGCTAAAAGTGCAGATAGTTCTTTGTCAGCGATACCTTCTCCTTTAATGCGTTTAAGAAATAATGGTGTAACTAACACTATTCCGACTCTTGACTTAACTAATCCTTTGTCGATTTCACGAAGTAAAGATGTACCTAATAGAACATCCTTTTCGCTAAACCAAACTGAAACACCTTTTGATTCAAGAATATCGTGTAATTCTTTAGCAGCTCCCTTTCGGTCATCCCAAGCGTGACAAAGAAATACATCTCGTAAATCCATTTTATCAGAACGTTTTTCAAAATTCGCCCTAACAGGCGTAAGAGTTCTAATTTCTTCAACAGTATAAAAAATACTAGAATTAGGCGAAGACCAACGAGCTTTCGTTTTAGATTTCCCTCCTGTTCCAAAACTTTTTCCATAACTACCTGAGGGTGGTGAATAAGATTGTGAGTAGTTAGAATAAGAACTGTAACCTCTACCATATCGACCACTGCAAGCAGGGCAGTTTGCCGCTGCACTTGCAGTTCTATGACCATTTCTTGGTGCTGTACATTGTGCCATAATTTCTATAAGTTATTTGACAGTTAATTGTTTTTACTATGAGCATAGTACCTTTATTTATTTTTTTGACTTTTAAATATCTCAGATTTAGTCTGCATAAATTATCAAGAACACAACCATTACGATTAAAACAAAAAATGTTCGTTAATTTACTTTTACAAGACTTAATAAATTGAGATTAATTTCAGAGCTCTATACTGTCGCTGATACAGTAGCGAAAATCCTGCGATCTTACTTGTAGATTATATCGCATAGCGGCAAATAGCTTCTTAAAAAAAACAGCTACCGAATATGATAGCCGCTTTTAAAACTAAATACTTTTTTTTATTCGAATTTTAAAACAACTTCCGTCAGTTTTACAAATTCTTCTTCCATTTCTTGTTGTAATACATTTTCTGAAAATGTAATAAAAATCATTGTTTAATGAATTTTCCATATTATTTGTTTTGTTAATAACTCTTACAAAACCTTATGGCATAAGAGCTCTAAATTAATAATATCAACATTGACATTATCTTGAAAAAATAACTTTGGAAAGAAGATTCGAATTATATACTTTTGAAGTATAAAATAAGCAGGTGAGGTAACCTCATCCTCTTTATAACTTAATTTTTTAAAAGCTTGCCGGCCGTTTTAATTTTAAGTTTCCAAGTTAGGGATTTCGAAAGATTTCCCTTTTTTTATGCGTTTGATTTTCTTTACCTCGGCAAATAGATTTAAGTTATTCTTATAAAAGGCTTCAAATAAGAAGCCTTTTTCAATTTAATATAAAATTTAAGATCCACACATTTCGCAATCGTCTGGATCAGAGTTTCTGGCCATTTCGATCATGGTTCTGTATTCTTCAGAACTCATTTCTACTTGAGCAGCAGGAACCGCTACTTGAATAGCTTTTGGTTCTTCTTGAATTGGTTCCGATTTCTTATCGTTGTTCAATGTAAATTTGATCGCATCAACAGCTGATTTTGTTCTTAAATAATACATTCCTGTTTTTAGTCCAGATTGCCATGCATAGAAATGCATCGAAGTCAATTTAGAGTAATTTGCGTTTTGCATAAACAAGTTCAATGATTGTGATTGATCTACAAAATACCCACGTTGACGTGACATATCAATAATATCTTTCATTGACATTTCCCAAACTGTTTTGTACAATTCTTTCAAGTCTTGCGGAATATTCAAATCTTGAACCGATCCGTTATTACGCATTAATTCTTGTTTCAAAGTTTCGTTCCACAAGCCACGCTCTACTAAATCATGCAATAAATGCTTGTTTACCACGATAAACTCGCCTGAAAGTACTCTTCGTGTATATACATTTGAAGTGTATGGTTCAAATGCTTCGTTGTTACCCAAGATTTGAGACGTTGAGGCTGTTGGCATAGGCGCTACTAATAACGAGTTACGCACACCGTGTTCCATCACTTCTTTTCTTAAAGAAGCCCAATCCCAACGACCTGATAAATCCTCATCTTTCATTCCCCACATATTGTACTGGAATTCCCCTTTAGACATTGGCGATCCTTCAAAAGTAGAATATGGACCTTCTTCTTTTGCCATTTCCATAGAAGCGGTTACAGCAGCAAAATAAAGCGTTTCAAAAATTTCTTGATTCAGCTTTTTAGCTACGTCAGAGGTAAAAGGCAAACGCAGCATAATAAATGCATCTGCTAATCCTTGTACTCCAAGACCAATAGGTCTGTGGCGCTTATTAGAATTTTCTCCTTCAATTACAGGATAATAATTTCTATCAATTACTTTATTTAAGTTTCTAGTTACACGTTTTGTAACTGTGTACAACATGTCGTGATCGAATTTCTTACCATCTACAAACATTGGTAAAGAAAGAGATGCTAAGTTACAAACTGCGATTTCATCTTTAGAAGTAAACTCCATAATCTCTGTACATAAATTCGATGAACGAATAGTACCTAGATTTTTCTGATTCGATTTTCTGTTGACTGCATCTTTATACAACATGTATGGCGTTCCAGTTTCGATTTGCGATTCTAGAATTTTCTCCCACAATTCATGCGCTTTGATGGTTTTTCTACCTTTCCCCGCTTTTTCATAACCGATGTACATTGCTTCAAATTCCTCACCGTGTACATCATATAAACCAGGGCATTCGTTAGGACACATCAAAGTCCAGTAACTGTCATCTTGCACACGTTTCATGAATAAATCAGAAGTCCACATCGCAAAGAACAAATCTCTAGCACGCATTTCTTCTTTTCCAGTGTTCTTTTTCAGATCTAAAAATTCGAAAATATCAGCATGCCACGTTTCGATGTAAATCGCAAAACTACCTTTACGTTTTCCACCACCTTGATCTACATATCTTGCCGTGTCATTAAAAACTCTCAACATAGGAACAATCCCGTTTGAAGTTCCATTAGTTCCACGAATGTAAGATCCAGTTGCACGCACGTTGTGAATCGACAAACCAACTCCACCCGCTGATTGCGAGATTTTAGCGGTTTGTTTCAACGTATCGTAAATTCCATCAATACTATCATCTTGCATTGCTAAAAGAAAGCAAGAAGACATTTGAGGTTTTGGAGTTCCTGCGTTGAATAATGTTGGTGTAGCGTGCGTGAAGAATTTTTTAGACATTAAGTCATACGTTTCAATCACTGAATCCAAATCGTTTAAGTGAATTCCCACCGATACACGCATCAACATATGCTGCGGACGCTCTACGATTTTACCGTTTATTTTAAGCAAATACGAACGCTCTAGTGTTTTAAAACCAAAATAATCGTAATTGAAATCTCTATTGTATATAATATGCGAATCTAAAAATTCCGCATTATCCATAATCACTTTATGCACTTCCTCTGATAATAAAGGAGCGTCTTGACCATTTCTTGGATTTACATAATGAAACATATCGTTCATTGTTTCCGAGAAAGCCTTTTTTGTATTCGAATGCAAATTCGAAATTGCTATTCTCGCTGCTAATTGTGCATAATCAGGATGCGCAATCGTCATCGAAGCTGCAGTTTCAGCTGCTAAATTATCTAATTCCGACGTAGAAACTCCGTCATAAAGTCCTTCAATCACTCGCATGGCTACCTTTACAGCATCTACCAAATCATTCAAACCATAGCATAGCTTTTTAATTCTATCTGTGATTTTGTCAAACATTACAGGCTCTTTGCGACCGTCTCTTTTTACTACGTACATAATTTTTTTGGTTTTTTTAAAACAACAAATCCCTTTGCTATTTTTGTTTGTTTGTGAATCATTTCGAGGAGTAAATCAATATCTTTTATTGGTTCATTTCCTCATTTTTTGGAGCTATTTCCCGCTACCGAAGCCTCGGGACGTTGCAATCCACGCCAAAAGGCGTGGGATTTCCTCCCGAAGCATCGGGACTATCTGGGCTAAAGCTTCAGTAGCAGGGAGAAATTCAGTCTAAAATCAAGATTTAACCTTTGGAAATGAATGTTTTAACTATAAAAAATTTAGAAAAATACAATTCTTTTCTTTGCGGCTTAGCGTCTTTGTGGCTATCGACTAAAAGTCAGCGTCAAAAGATATTTTTTGAGCATCAACATCAGTGTTCATCACACCCGATTTTTGATATTCAGCAACTTTCTTTTCAAAGAAGTTTGTTTTTCCTTGAAGAGAAATCATATCCATGAAATCAAATGGGTTTGAAGTATTGTATTCTCTTTCACAACCTAGTTCCACTAATAATCTATCAGCAACAAACTCTAAATATTGAGTCATCAATACCGCATTCATTCCTATCAAACTCGCAGGAAGTGATTCGGTGATAAATTCTCTTTCAATATTCAAAGCGTCAACAATGATACTTCTAATTCTTTCTTTTGGAACTTTATTGACTAAGTGGTGGTTGTGTAAATGCACTGCAAAGTCACAGTGAACACCTTCATCACGAGAAATTAACTCGTTAGAGAAAGTTAATCCTGGCATTAATCCACGTTTTTTCAACCAGAAAATAGAACAAAATGCTCCCGAAAAGAAAATTCCTTCAACCGCTGCAAAAGCAATTAAACGTTCAGCAAACGAATCCGACTCGATCCATTTTAAAGCCCAATCTGCTTTTTTTCTAATCGCTGGAAAAACTTCTAAAGCATTAAATAAATCATCTTTCTCTGCTTCATCTTTCACATAAGTGTCAATTAATAGAGAATAGGTCTCACTATGAATGTTCTCCATCATGATTTGGAAACCATAGAAAAATTTAGCTTCAGCATATTGCACTTCATTCACGAAATTTTCAGCTAAATTCTCATTCACAATTCCATCAGAAGCAGCAAAAAATGCAAGAATATGTTTTATGAAATACCTTTCGTCATCATTCAATTTATTATTCCAGTCATTTAAATCCTGAGACAAATCAATTTCCTCAGCAGTCCAAAAACTAGCTTCCATTGATTTATAAAACTCCCAAATATCATGATGTTTGATAGGGAAAATTACGAAACGATTTTTATTCTCTTGTAAGATTGGCTCTAGATGTGTCATTGTGAGTGTTTATTTTTTTATGCGTTTAATGAAAATTATTACTTTTTCAGCTTTACAAAGGTTGTGAAATATTGCCATAATTAAAAGCCAAACTTATCCACAATCAGCCCTAGTTTTGAACAAAGGACAGAATTACAAATATTTTTCTTATGTTTTTTAAGATACTGATTATCAATTACTTAAAATAGATTCGCAAGTGTGAAGCACCGCAAAATATAGAATTTTGAGATTTAAAATAACACAGTAAAGTTTATTTTTATTTTTGGTTTTTCAAGTCTTCGGCAACTTGTTCTAATTCCATATACCAGTCTTCACCGAATTTACGAATTAGTGCTTCTTTAACAAACTTGTAAACTGGAACTTCGAGTTCTTGACCTAAAGAACAAGCAGGATCACAAATATCCCATTTGTCATAATTAACGGCAGCAAACTCAGTGAAATCTTTTACACGTACAGGATATAAATGACAAGAAACTGGTTTTTTCCAGTCAATGATTCCCTGATTGTAGGCTTGTTCAATACCGCACAAAGCAGTTTTACCATCAAACATAACATAAGCACAATCCTTATCGTCAATAAGTGGTGTTTCAAGTTCGCCATCTACACCTGTTACCCAAGTTCCTTGCGCTTCTATAGCAGCAATTCCCTCTTTGCGTAAGAATGGTTTTACTTTTGGATAAATAGATTCGAGGATTAGAGTTTCCTCAAGACTTAAAGGCGCTCCAGCGTCGCCGTCTACACAGCAAGCACCTTTACAAGCGGTCAAATTGCATACAAAATCTTTTTCGAGTAAGTCTTCTGAGACGATGGTTTTTCCTAGTTGAAACATTCTGCAAAGGTATTCAAAGTTATCCAATGAAGCACCTCAGCAAATCATAAATTCCAAAACAAAAACAGAATCCATTGATAACCAAACTACATGAATTGATCATGGGATTTAATAAATGAATTTATACTTTTTATCAATTTTAATTACTGCGCAGTCATTAATCCAACTTCTATTTTTTAATCGTTCATTTTATACTTCTTTTTCAAAATTTGCACTATAACTCTAAATATTTTCAAACACTTTTATCCGTATTCTTTTTTAATTCGAAATTAATAAATCTAAAAATGAATCTTTTAACAGCGTAAGAAAGAAATCATTTTTAAAGCACTTTTTTCCTAAATTTTTCTAGACAATTCATTTTAGATCTATGCTTATACATTTATAGCAAGTAGAAACAAAAACACTATTGCTAAAACGCCCGCTATCTCTTTACCTACTTTGAAATTTACATCAATAATCAAATCTACTGCTTGACCATCATGTAGTTAGACTTAAATGCAAGTAAAAATGCTACTTGAAGCGTAATAGGAAATTTCAACAGAAATTAAAAACTAACATAGCCCACAACCAAACTTAATTCAATACTTTTGCAAAAAATTAAAAGCTATGTTAGGATTAGACATCAAAGAAATTATTACTGTAGGAATGGTGCTTTTTGCCGTAATTGATATCATTGGATCTATTCCAATTATCATTGGATTAAGAGCTAAATTCGGGATTATAGAATCTGAAAAAGCATCTATAGTTTCTGCAGTAATTATGATTACTTTCCTGTTTGTAGGGGAAGAGCTTTTAAAAGTAATAGGAATTGATGTCAATTCATTTGCTGTTGCAGGTTCTTTTGTTTTATTCTTTTTAGCATTGGAAATGATTTTGGGAATCCGAATTTACAGAGATGAAGAAGCTAGTTCAGCATCGATTGTACCTATCGCATTTCCACTTATTGCAGGTGCAGGAACAATGACAACATTACTGTCACTGCGTTCTCAATTCCACACTGCAAATATTGTTATAGCTATTATTCTAAACATTATATTGGTATATGTGGTCCTTAAATCCTCTTCGAAAATTGAAAGAATGCTAGGAAAAAACGGACTTGGAGTCATCAGAAAGACTTTTGGAGTTGTATTGCTTGCCATAGCTGTTAAATTATTCGCTGCGAATGTTAAAGGTTTGTTTGTCTAAAATAAATTTACCTAAATTTACTCCCTAATGTTATACAATAAAACAATTTAGACTTTCTTAGACTTCTAATTTGAGTATAAAATCAGTTATCTGTTACTTTTAAAATAATAACATATTATGAAAATTTTTATTAACATATTGGTGCTTTTAGCAATCGCTTTAATCATATTTAATGTTACTTTACTTGACTTTAGAAATCCATTTCAAGGAGATAGCGTTGTTGCTTTTATTGGAATAGCAGCTTCTTTTTGCGCAGTAATGATTTTACTGATTTTTAAAGTTTCTAAAAGAATCGAAGAGAAAACTAACGGAAAGTAATCGTTATGTTTGATGTCTTAATCATTGGTGGTGGTGTTTCAGGAATGTCATGCGCTTTAGTTTTGGGATCCGCAAAAAAGAAAGCCTTTGTATCTGACAAGATAATTGGCATATTCACCCATCAAAAAATATCTTCATTACAAGAAGCAATATTCAATAATGCATACGGAATTCCCGCTGGTAAATTAGGTTCTGAATTACTAGGAGAAAGCGTATCTCAACTTTCTACAAGCTATCCGCACATTACTCAAATCCCTCAAGAAAAAGTATTTAAAATCGAAGGAGAATTTCCAGAATTTACTGTCACTACAAATAAATGCATTTACAAAACTAAAATAGTTGTAATAGGTATTGGCGCCGCTAACACTTTTGCAATCGAAGGTTTAATGCAGTATATCGAACCACATCAAAAATCACTTCCTGAGAAAAATAGAATTCAGCTGAGAAACAACGACCATAAAATGGCAGAAGGCATTTATGTGATGGGAACTTTAGCAGGCTGGAGAAGTCAATTAGCGATTGCAGCCGGAAGTGGAGCAGCTGTTGCAACTGACATTCTTACTTTGTGGAACAACGGTGTACAAACCCATGCTCATGATAGTATTCGATAGTTTCTATTTATTTAAACAAACTTAACTTCGAATCAAAAGAATTAAACTATTCACACGTTCTGAAATTGAACTTTCCTATAATTCGATTTTTAGTGAGATATTTATAATTTCTTCAACGTCTTTTTATTTTTAAATAAAAATCAAGATAAGTCATTAATTCACTTAGTTAAAGACGTTCACTGACAGTCATCCCTAGATACTTACTTTTCATGGAGTAGTCAACTTGAATTTACTTCAAAACTGCTTTTATCATCGCGTCCTCCTTTAATATGATGTCGTAATAGTATGATTCTCCATAAAGTTGTCTCGCAAACTCTGCGGTAAGGAAACGCTTTACAACTGCTTTGCTTTTTCCAAAATTCAAGTCCAGTCCATTGCCAAAAATGAATTTCTGGAAAGCATTAAAATAAACATCAGTCGCTGCCATTTTTTCTTGAAACTGTTCGAAAGTTAATCCTTTAAACACCTTTCTATTTTTATCCAATTGTTCGAAAGCAAAATTCCCAACAATTCCTGATTGTAGCAAGTAAGCCGTGCCTTCATTTCCATGCTCTAATTCAAGTGGAACAAATACGTCCGGTACAATCCCGCCACCGCCATAGACGATTTTACCTTTTTTAGTTTTGAATTTTATATTATCTTCAACTTTAATGCTGTCTTTTTCATAGAGTTCGCCGTTAGTAAAACGAGAATCTGATTCTTTAAAATAAGCTTCATTCCCTTTGGCATACGGTTTTTGAATCGAACGACCAGTTGGTGTGTAATATCTCGCAATAGTCAATCGCACGGCTGAACCATCTGCAAAATCCATTTCGCGTTGTACTAATCCTTTTCCAAAAGAACGACGACCAACAATAGTTCCTCGATCGTTATCTTGAATTGCTCCTGCTAAAATTTCACTAGCCGAAGCGCTGTTCTCATTCACTAAAACAAACACATTTCCTTTTTCAAAACTGCCTTTTTCAGTAGCAAATGTTTTATCTACATTGCCATTTTTATTTTTGGTAAAAACTATTAATTGCTTGTTTGGTAATAATTCATCAGCAATAGCAATTGCTTCCTCCATGTAGCCACCGCCATTATCACGAACATCAATCACAAGTGATTTTGCACCCTCTTTTTTTAATTTTATTAAACCTTCCATAAACTCCTTATAAGTAGTTTCTGCAAAACGATTAATTTTTATATAACCTGTATTTTGATTTAAAAGCAATGCAACATCCACACTCTTTATAGGAATGACATCTCTTCTAATTTTAATTTTTAATTTTTTATCCTCAGATTTTCTATAAATAGTAAGTTCGATATCTGAACCAATTGTTCCTTTCAACTTAGAAAATAAACTGTCGCTAGGTAATTTTCGTCCGAATAATTTAGTTTTATCTGCGTATAATATTCGGTCACCAGACTCGATTCCTGCTTTCGCCGAAGGGCCATTAGCAACTGGTTTTATAACCGCAACAGAATCTTTATACATATAAAAATTAACTCCAATCCCAACAAAATTCCCCTTCATACTTTCTGCGACTTGAAGTTGTTCGCTGGCAGGCATGTAAACAGAATGTGGATCCAGCTTTGCCAGAATATTATCGACAGTTAAATTTACAATAGAATCTGTATTGACATTATCAACGTATTCCTTGTCAATAAAATCGATAAGCTTGTTGAGTTTACTCTTAGAATTATTTTTTACTAAGTATTCTGACGTATTTGGGAATTTCAACATACCACCTAACACAACACCCAAAGCAAGTGCTGAAAAAAGAAGAATAGGAAAGTATTTATTGTTAAATTTCATTTAAGGGTCTAATTTTTTTTATGCTGTGCGAATAAAAGTTCGTTTAAAAAGTCAAAACTCACGATTGCTTTTATTCCTCCAATACAGGAATATGCTCTACTTCTACTCCCGCTTTGATCAAGAATTGAATTCCTGAATCATCGCGATATCCGTTATGATATACCACTCTTTTTATACCAGATTGATGAATCAATTTACTACATTCTTTGCAAGGCGAAAGTGTGATATATAAAGTTGCTCCTTCACATGATTGTGTTGATTTTGCCACTTTTAATATAGCATTAGCTTCTGCATGCAAGACATCCCAACGCGTTAAACCTTCTTCATCCTCACAACAGTTTTCGAAACCAGAAGGTGTTCCATTATAACCATCTGATATTATCATTCGATCACGAACAATAATTGCGCCTACTTGCTTGCGCTTACAGTACGATAAAAGACTCCATTCTTTAGCAATTCGAAGATATGCTTTATCGTATTTATTTAATTTTTTTTCGCTCATTTTTATTTATTCCAAATTTCACTTTCTATAATCATTGGCACCACAATTCCGATAACAAAAGCAGACATGACTAATGTCCAATCTCTCTTAGAAAATCTAAAGATGGTTTGTACAATATAAGATAGTACTAATACAACAAAAACAACGACAATCTGAGCTGCTTCGATGCCTAATGCAAATTCACTTAAAGGTAGTACTTTCGAACTTGCAGTCCCTCCTAAAATTGACTTAAAATAATTTGAAAATCCTAAGCCGTGAATGATCCCAAAGAATAGTGTAATAAAAAAAACTAAATTTATACTTTCTTTTTTGCTGGATTTCCCTGCAGTAAAAAGATTAAATAGCGCCGTTAACAAAATCGTTATTGGAATTAGAAATTCTACAACATCAACTTTAATAGTCACAATCCCAAAAACCGAAAGCATTAAAGCCATTGTATGACCAATTGTGAACAGCGTAACTAGCAAAATCACTCGTTTCCAATCGTTAAAAGAAAATGGTACAGCAAGCGCAATTAGAAATAAAACGTGATCATAGGCATTTATATCTAACACATGTTTTAAACCTATTTGAAAGTAAATCCAAAATTCTGACATCAGTATTTTATTAAGTTGATAAAGGGATGTAAACTTACGATTAATTTTGAAAAAGAATGATTTGATTATCTAAATTAGTATGATTCAAAAGGGAAGATATTGCTAGTAAAAAATTTAAAAATTTAAAATCAATAAATTTAAAAATAGATTTATCTTTGTCAGTTAAAAAACAAAAACTATGTCATTTTCAGATTTATTTGATAGCGGATTTAAAATAAGAAATAAAGGTCATTTTTCAGCTATTGTTCGTGTGGCACTTACTGACGGAAAAGTTTCTCCAGAAGAAAAAGCATTTTTAGACAAACTAGCAATAAAATTAGAAATTTCTTCTGCAGAATATGTAGAGATTTTAGAAAATCCTTTAAATTATCCAATCAATGCACCTTATTCACACGAGCAAAGATTAGAGCGTTTATATGATTTAGTGCGTATGGTTCATGTTGACCATCACTTAGGAGACAAACAAGAATTTCTACTTAGAAAAATTTGTGTTGCGTTAGGCTTTAACATTGATAACGTTGACTACATAGTAAACAAATCATTGAAATTAGCTGATAAAGAAGTTGATTTAGAGACTTTTTTATTCGAAATGCAAAACATGAATAAATAAAAATATTTTAAATAGTAGCGCTATGAAATGCTGCTTATTAAAACTTTTAATTATAGCGATTACACAAAATTATTTTTTGTGTAATCGCTATTTTTTTTTATTCTATAGTTTATAAATCATGTTTCTATTCTCTATTAGTTTCACATAAAAAAAGCCATCCTTTACAGACGGCTTTTTAATCGATCACATCAATCTTAATTTTTAAAAAGTTTAAAAACCTTTTGTTCTTCATTTCGACCGCTAACCTTTATAAGATAGAGTCCATTTTCTAAATTATTTACTGAAAATTGAAATCCTACTTCTTGATTTTTATCAAAACTGCTAACCAACTTTCCGCTTATCGAATAAATTTCGACTTTAGAAGTTGCGATGTCTAGCTTAAAATAATCGGAAGTTGGATTTGGATACAGCTGCATTTATATTTTCTAAATATTCGGAGAAATTAAACAATGAATTTAAAGGATACAGCGTATTAAACTATTTATCGTCTCACGATGATGGAAGCTCATTTGATGCTAAACTCGAGAGAAGCAAAGAAAAAGCAACTAAATTACTGCTTTCTCCAAGACAATCTCAAGTATATTATGGTGAAGATAGTCGAAGATCATTAATAATCGAAGGAATCGAAGGAGATGCTACCTTACGATCTTTTATGAATTGGGACCAAATCCAAACAAATCCTGAAACTCAAGCAACTTTGCTACATTGGCAAAAATTAGGACAGTTTAGAAAAAACCATCCCGCGATTGGCGCAGGAATACACCAGCAGATTGCTACAATTCCGTATACATTCTCGAGAATTTTTTCTAAAGATGATTTTAGTGATAAAGTAATCGTAGGTTTAGATTTACCTGTTGGAGTTAAAAAAATCACTGTTGGAACCATTTTCGAAAATGGAACTACTTTACATGAAGCCTACTCTGATAAGGAAGTTGTGGTTCAAGATGGTAAAATAGCGATCGACACCCCATTTGACATTGTTTTAGTAGAACTTAAAAAAAAGTAAAACTAAACTAGTTTGAAATAGTGCAATTCAGAAACGTCTTTAGAAATAAAGGCGTTTTTTTATTTCTATCTTTGCCCAAAATAATTCCGAATGCTTAAAATAGGACATCGTGGCGCGAAAGGCTCTGAGCCTCAAAATACGCTAATTTCATTCCAGAAAGCGTTAGACATGCAAGTGGATGGAATTGAATTAGATGTTACATCTAAGCCGCGACGGTGAGATCATAGTAATTCACGACGAAACCGTTGACCGAACTACAAATGGAACTGGCTTAGTAAACGCATTATCTTTTCGAGAACTAAAAGCTTTAAGAATTAATGAGAAGTATCAAGTTTCAACGTTAAGAGAAGTTTTTGAGTTGGTAAACCAAAACTGTTTTATCAACATCGAATTGAAAACCTACGAAACAGCAGATAAAGTAGTCGAATTAATTGAAGAATATGTTTTGGAAAACAACTGGAATTACACTCATTTTTTAATTTCGAGTTTTGATTGGAATGCGCTACAACAAGTTCGTTTTTTGAATGATGAAATTCAAATTGGTGTTTTAACAGAAACCGATTTAGAGTTGGCTTTGGCTTTCGCCAAATTTATTCAGGCAAAGTCAATTCATCCGCATTTTCATCTGTTAAATAACGATAATGTTTCTAAAATTCAAAAAAAAGGAATACAAGTTTTTCCATGGACAGTGAATGAATTAGAGGACATTGCAAAAATAAAAGGATATAACGTAAACGGAATCATTACTGATTTCCCAAATAGAATATGAACCAAAATTTTGATATAATAATAGTTGGTGGTGGTGCAGCAGGTTTCTTTTCAGCAATTAATATTGTAGAGAAAAATCCAAAACTAAAAGTCGCTATTCTAGAACGTGGTAATGAAGTATTACAAAAAGTTCGGATTTCTGGTGGAGGAAGATGCAATGTAACACATGCTTGTTTTGAACCAAATGAATTGGTAAAGTTTTATCCCCGCGGCGAAAAAGAATTGCGAGGTCCTTTTCATCAATTTTGCTCAGGAGATACTATTGAATGGTTTGAAAAACATGGTGTAGAATTAAAAATTGAAGCAGATGGACGCATGTTTCCTGTTTCTAACTCTTCTCAAACTATTATTGACTGCTTTCTTCAAGCCACTCATAAACTAGGCATTGCGGTTTTAACTGGTCAAAGCGTTCAATCAATTTTCAAACAAGAGACACTATGGAAAATAGAAACTCAAACACAAAATTACATTACTGAAAAATTAATCTTAGCGACGGGAAGTAATCCAAAAATTTGGGAAATGTTGCAAAATTATGGACATGCAGTTGTGAGCCCTGTTCCTTCTCTATTTACTTTCAACATCAAAGATTCGAGAATAAAAGAATTGCCAGGAGTTGCTACTCATGCAACTGTAAAAGTTAAAGATACTAAACTAAGCTCGTCAGGGCCTCTGCTAATTACACATTGGGGAATGAGCGGTCCAGCAATCTTAAAACTATCCGCATGGGGGGCAAGAATTTTGCACGACAAGAACTATCAATTTACAATTTTCGTGAATTGGCTAAATGATTCTGAAAAAGAACAAGTAGAGAAGAAATTAAAGGACTTAAAACAAGAACATGCTAAGAAAGCGGTTTCTAAAAAATCTCCATTCGAATTAACCAATAGATTATGGGAAAGTTTAGTACTTGCCTCGGGAATTGAATCTGAAACCAAATGGGCTGATTTATCTAAAATTCAATTAACAAATTTAGTAAATCAGTTAATTAATGGAACTTTTCAAGTAAATGGTAAAAGTACTTTCAAAGAAGAATTTGTAACTGCAGGCGGAATCGATTTAAAGGAAATCAATTTCAAAACTATGGAAAGCAAACTGCATGAAAATCTATACTTCGCTGGCGAAATTGTGAATATTGATGCGATTACTGGTGGTTTTAATTTCCAAAATGCTTGGACGAGCGGTTTTATTGTGGCGAATAGTATTAAGTAGCACTTTAGTTAGCTATTCAATTAACAATAAATTATTCATTCGATAAGAAAACCTTAAGATTTTACTGATAACTTTACTTCCAAATATCTATTATGAAAGTAAAATTACTCGTTGTCCTATTTTTCGTAGTGCTACATTCTGGTTATTCTCAGTCAGAGAAGTTGATTAGCGGCAAAATAACATCTGAGAATTTTACATTGCAAAGTGTTGATGTCATTAATAAAAGCACTGAAAAAAGTACAACAACTAATGCTCAAGGACTATTTTCAATAAATTCAAAATTGGGCGACACTTTAATTTTTTACAAAAAAGATTATTTTTTAAAAGAAATAAAACTGACTACAAGTAATTTTTCAAGCAGTCTAATTTCAGTTCAATTGAATAAAAGAGCTGAGGAATTAGACGAAGTTATTATTAAAAAAGCAGTCGCAATTGACTGGAAGCTCGACACTAATTACGAAAAAATTAAGAGAGACGAACTGGCTGCTGATAAAGCGGAAAGACGACTTAAAAATACAAGAATCGATGATCTTACGATTGATAAAGGACTTGATATTGCTAGAATTGGAAAAACCTTGTTCAATCTTTTAGTAAAAGAAAGTCCAACTGAAAAAGTAGTCGAAGTTAATTTTAAAGAAGTCGCTTTAAACATTTGCGAAGAAAAATTTTTTACACAAACCTTGAAATTAAAGCCAAGCGAAATAGAACTTTTTCTACAATTTTGTGATGCAGATACTAGATCACAATCGGTTTTAAAGGAAGTAAACGTTCTATCAATGATGGATTTCTTAGCGACTAAAAATATAGAATTTAAAAAATTATAAATCTTCCATTTATCTAGTCGCTAAACAATGTAAATTACGCGCTAAAATCTATCCTTTATTGAGCCACCAAATACTAGCATTCAAAACAGCAGCAAAACTTACCCAAGCAATGTATGGCAAGAACAAATAGCCTGCAATTTTATTGATTTTACTGAATTGAACATACGTTTCATAAATCATCAACCACAAAACAATAATTTCTAAACCAGCTAGCATAGGATTGTGCAGTCCAAAAAATAAATACGACCACAGTGCATTTAAACCTAATTGTATTGCAAAAAAGATTAGCGCTTTTTTGACTGCTTCTTTTTGAAATTCTATTTTATTCCAAACTAAACCTGCAGCAACTCCCATCATAATGTAAAGAGCACTCCAAACCGGTGCAAAAATCCAATTTGGCGGATTAAAACTTGGTTTTATCAATGTTGGATACCAATCTGTAATAGCAGATCTCGTCACGATTCCTGAAAAATAACCGATAACAAGGCAGCCAACTACAATAGATAAAATTCTGGTAACATTATTCATTTTGAGATTTATTAAGATCTACAAATTTACGAAAAAACAAATCTATATCTACAGCAAATAAAAAAGGACAATTCCAAAACTTCCAAGTAGCGTTTTCAAAATAAATAAAAAGTCTAAGCATTTTACTTATATGCTAGAATAGGAGAAACGCGACAATTTAGTTCAAAAAATTTCATGATTCACCGCTTCAAAAAATCTCTAAATCTAAAGTCAAAAATAGAGTATCTTTGCACAAAATTTATCAATTATGTTTACAGCAACGGATTTTATTCCTTCAAACTATACGCATACTGTAGAAAGTGGTAACTTTCAGTGGAGCGCTCCTAGCAATATTGCTTTAGTGAAATATTGGGGCAAAAAAGACAATCAGATTCCTGCAAATCCATCTGTGAGTTTTACACTTAATAATTGCAAAACAGTTACTAAATTGGCTTTCGCCAAAAAAGATAATTCGCTTACGGAAAATGCAAAAGCCAATACTTTTTCATTTGATTTACTTTTTGAAGGGAAACCAAAAGAAGATTTCAAACCAAAAATTCAGAAATTTCTAGAGCGAATCGAAATTTACTTACCTTTTTTAAAAGAATATCATTTTACGATTGATACCGAAAATACTTTCCCACACAGTTCAGGAATTGCGTCTTCAGCTTCAGGGATGGCAGCTTTAGCAATGAACTTGATGCGTTTAGAAAAAGAATTAAATCCAGCAATGAAGGATGATTATTTTTTCCAGAAGGCATCAATACTTGCTCGGTTAGGCTCTGGAAGCGCTTGCCGAAGTATAAAAGGAGAAATAGTAGTTTGGGGAAATCACCAAAATATTCCTGGAAGTTCAGATTTATTTGGAGTAGAATTTCCACACGCTGTTCATGAGAATTTTAAAAATTTTCAAGACACAATTTTATTAGTTGATAAAGGCGAAAAACAAGTTTCTAGCACCGTTGGTCATGAACTAATGCACAATCATCCATTTGCTGAACAACGATTTGCACAGGCTCATGAAAATTTAGATAAATTGATTCAAATTTTCGAAAACGGAAATTTAGAAGAATTTATCAAAGTTGTTGAAAGTGAAGCCCTGACTTTGCACGCAATGATGATGACGTCGATGCCGTATTTTATATTGATGAAACCAAATACATTAGAAATTATAAACGCTATTTGGAAGTTTAGAACTGCGACTAAAATACCTGTTTGCTTTACCTTGGATGCAGGAGCAAATGTGCATGTTTTGTACCCAAATAAAGACAAAGGAATCGTATTGCAATTTATTCAGGACGAATTAGTTGACTTTTGCCAAAATGGTCAGTACATTTGTGACGAAATTGGACAAGGCGCGGTTGAGAATTAGAAATTTTTCAATACCTTTATTCTTCAATATTTAGATTATGGATATTCAATTACAGAAATTAGAATTGATAAAGTTGGTAGTAGATACTAATGACCAAATCATAATCGATGCTTTACAGACCATTTTTGACAAGAAAAAGGAAGAAGCTTGGAGGAAATTATCGCCGGAACAACAAGCAGCAATAAACATCGAAATACAAAAAGAAAATCAAGCTGATACAGCTGATTTTTAAAATATATAAAACTAGATTAACAATCCCAAGTTGCTAATTACCTACCTCATATGAAAGGACCTTTATTTTATTCTAAAATATTACTCTTTGGAGAATACGGAATTATCCGTGATTCAAAGGGTTTGTCAATTCCTTATAATTTCTATAATGGTGCTTTGAAAAAAGAGGACAACCCATCTGAAGAAGCTATAAAATCAAACGGTCACTTAAAACGTTTTGTGATTTATTTACAAAACTTGCAAAAAGAGCAACCAGAATTAGTGAATTTTGACTTAATCACTTTAAACGATGATGTTGAAACGGGTATGTACTTTGACTCTAGCATTCCGCAAGGATATGGTGTAGGAAGTAGTGGCGCTCTTGTAGCAGCTATCTATGATAAATATGCTCAAAATAAAATAACGGTTTTAGAGAATTTAACTCGCGAAAAATTACTACAATTAAAAAATATATTTTCTCGGATGGAAAGTTTTTTCCATGGGAAAAGTTCAGGATTAGATCCTTTAAATAGCTATTTAAGTATTCCTATTTTAATCAATTCTAAAGATAACATCGAAGCAACCGGAATTCCAACACAAAGTTTTGATGGTAAAGGAGCTGTATTCTTGCTAGATTCAGGAATTGTAGGTGAGACTGCGCCAATGGTAAATATTTTCATGGAAAATCTAAAAGACAAAGGTTTTCGTGCGATGTTGAAAAACCAATTCGTAAAACATACTGACGCTTGCGTAGAAAACTTTTTAGGTGGAGATATGAAGTCCTTATTCATGAATACTAAAAAATTATCAAAAGTGGTGTTGAATAATTTTAAACCAATGATTCCAGAACAATTTCACGGGATTTGGCAAAAAGGAATTGACAGCAATGATTATTATTTAAAGTTATGTGGATCAGGCGGTGGCGGATATATCTTAGGTTTTACTGAAGATTTAGAAAAAGCTAGATTATCTTTAAGCGACTATAAGTTGGAAGTTGTTTACCAATTTTAACAACCATGATTACTTACTTCACGCATCACTAGATTTCAAAAAATAGTAGTTTAATAACTAACAGATAAAAAACTTAGCGCCTTTGTGGCTTTGTGGCTAAAAAGATGTTTCAATGAACAGAAAGGACAAGCTTCTTATAATGAAAATTGCAAGTTTGTTCTCTGTAGTTAGAGGCTATAACATTCCAATAATTATCTTAGCGCAGTATCTTTCTGCCATATTTATTCTTGCTCCTGAAAAGAGAGCCTTAGACATTCTACTGGATTTCAATTTATTCATACTTGTTTTTGCTTCGTCACTAACGATAGCTTCCGGCTACATCATTAATAATTTTTACGATAGTCAGAAAGACCTCATAAATCGACCTCATAAATCGATGCTTGATCGTTTAGTTAGCCAAAAAACGAAGTTGAGTGTGTACTTTACGCTTAATTTCATTGTAGCCTTGATGGCTCTATTTGTTTCTTGGCGTGTATTTTTATTCTTTTCTGGATATATATTTTTCATTTGGTTTTATTCTCATAAAATAAAAAAATACCCAATCATTGGAAACTTGATGGCAGCTTTATTAGCTGTTTTACCATTTTTTGCTATTCTACTTTATTTTTACACGCGCATACCATTTGAGGATATAGAAAATTACAAAAGACAACTTGCAGTAATTTTTTCGCATGCGACATTCCTATTCGTACTGCTACTTATTCGCGAAATGATTAAAGATTTAGAAAATCTAAAAGGAGATTTAGCCAACGGCTATAAGACAATTCCCATTGTATATGGAGAGCGAATTTCGAAACTAATAATAACAGTTTTAACTGTTCTAATCATTCTACCCGTTTATGTTTTAATCGAAATTTCGGATGTAGGATTTATGGATATCTACTTTTACTCCTGTCTTATTATATTGATATTCTTTTTGTTATACTTGTGGAAATCAGATAGTAAATCACAATTCCTATTGCTACATAATGTATTGAAATTTTTAATTGTAGCTGGGGTATTTTGTATTGTGTTGATAGATCCAAGCGTGCTGTGGCATGGAAAAAGAATGCTGCTGACGATTTAAATACTGTCAATTAATACCTTTAAAATTTTAACTCTTATAATTTCAGGAAGATTTTTACTGTAAAACTCCCCTAGCCCTGATTGCAACGGCATCCTTTTTCTAGAGGCTTTTTTGCCGAAAGAAAAAGATACAGTGAAAAGCAGGAAGCAGCTCCAAAAAATTAAACTCAAATTATTAATTGACTTATTAGCTAGATAGTTACCTATTTATATTCCTCAAGTATTGATTGTCAATTATATAAATACTACCTTTGCGCAAATTAAGGAATATTATGAATAATAAGCAAGGCAACAATAAAGGAAGTGGTCCAAGAGCAAACAGCTCAAGACCAAGTTCTAACAAGCCAAAACCTGCGATGCAAAAAAGGGCACAAGGGCCAAAAAAGGTTAAAACAAATACTAAAGTTGCAGAGGTTGTTACTGAGAAAGTAGAAAAGAAACCGAATCAAGTAGCAAAGAGACCTAAAGTTAAAGACGAAATTCGTTTGAACAAATACATAGCTAATTCTGGCGCTTGTTCGCGTCGTGATGCAGATATTTACATTACATCCGGAACTGTAAAAGTAAACGGAATTCCAGTTACTGAAATGGGATATATGGTAAAACCAGGTGATGTAGTAAACTTTGATGGAGCTACATTGACTCCAGAGAAAAAAGTTTACATTCTTTTAAACAAGCCAAAAAACTTTACAACTGCGATGGACGAAGGTCAAGAATATCGCAATGTATTAGAATTAGTTAAAGGTTCGACTACTGCAAAAATAGGTGCTATAGGAAGAATGGACAAGAATACGACCGGTTTGTTATTGTTTACAAACGATACAGATATGATTCGTAAGTTTACTTTACCTAGTCAGAAATCATCTAAAATATACCAAGTTTCCTTAGATAAAAACTTGAAATACGAAGATTTAGAAAAAATAAATAAAGGTTTAACTCTTGATGGACACCGCGTTTTTGTAGAAGACGTAAGTTACATTGATGGTGAAGCTAAAAGTGAAATAGGTTTACAATTGCGTTCTTCTAACGTGAAGGTAGTTCGTAGCATCTTTGAACATTTTGATTATGATGTTTTGAGAATTGACCGAGTATCTTTTGCTGGATTGACAAAGAAAAACTTACCAAGAGGAAACTGGAGGTTACTTACTGATCAAGAAATTATTAATTTGAAGAACGTATAATACGAACTGAAAATTAGAAAAAAACGAAAATCCCTTCCGTTATGCGGAATGGGATTTTTTATTTTAACGCAAATCTAAATTATATGACACCTGAAAAACTACAGTCGATTGCTTTTAAATGGTTTGAGACTTTCAATAATAAAGAATTAGAAAAATTATTGTCTTTGTACGATGATGACGCTGTACACTTTAGCCCCAAATTGAAAATTTGCAAGCCAGAATCTGAAGGATTTGTAATTGGTAAAGAAGCTTTGAGAGCATGGTGGAAAGATGCCTTTGAGCGCTTACCGAGTTTGAATTACAAAGTGAAATCGTTAACTGCAAATGGAGATCGCGTTTTTATGGAGTATACAAGGACTGTTGTAGGAGAACAGGATTTACTTGTCGCTGAAGTATTAGATGTAAGAGACGGTAAGATAATCGCCTCTAGAGTATATCACGGATAATAATTACAATATAAATAAAATAAGAAACCCTACATCATAAAAATTTGATGTAGGGTTTCTTGTTTATAGAATAGATTTTATATTATCCTTTTACCTTTTTTAAAGTCTCTTGCTTTTTCTCTAATCCGCGCTTTCTTAATAACGGCTCGATACTTGGCTCTGCTCCTCTAAAACGTTTGTATAAAACCATAGGATCTTCTGTACCTCCTTTTTCTAGCACATTCTCACGGAATGACTTCGCTTTCTCTGGATTAAACAAATTAGTTGTTTTAAACGCTTCAAATGCATCTGTATCTAAAACTCCAGACCATATATAACTGTAATACCCTGAAGAATATCCGCCAGCGAAGACATGATTGAAATAAGTGCTTCGATATCTTGGAATAATTGCATCAATTAAACCTATTTTTTTCATTGTTGCTTTTTCAAAAGCATTCGCATCAGTCGTTATGTCTTTAGTTTGCGAATGGTATTCTAAATCCAACAATGAAGCTGCTAAATATTCAGTAGTCGTGAAACCTTGATCAAAAGTACCGGCGTTTTGCAATTTAGTAATTAAGCTTTCTGGAATTACCGTTCCCGTTTTATAATGCTTTGCATACATTTTTAGCACTTCTGGCTCAGCAGCCCAATTTTCCATAATTTGAGATGGTAACTCTACAAAATCTCTTGGCACACTTGTTCCAGCAAGACTTTTATAAGTTACATTAGATAACAATCCGTGTAATGCATGGCCGAATTCATGGAAAAACGTAGTTACCTCATCAAAAGTTAGTAAAGCAGGAGCATTAGCTGAAGGTTTCGTGAAATTACATACAATTGAAACTACAGGAGCTAATCTTTTTCCATCAACTGTTTCCTGCGTTCTGTACGACGTCATCCAAGCGCCACCACGCTTAGAATCACGCGGATGAAAATCCATATAAATAATTCCGATATGACTTCCATCCGCTTCTTTTACTTCCCACACTGACGCATCTTGATGATATTTAGGTACGTTATTCAATTCTGTAAATGTTACTCCATATAACTTTTGTGTTACTTGAAAAACACCATTTCTTACATTTTCTAAACTAAAGAAAGGTTTTAACTCCTCTTCGTCTAAATTAAAACGCTGCTTTCTAATTTTTTCTGTGTAGTATCTCCAGTCATACGGTTGAACAGGACCTTTTATTCCGTCCTTAGCCATCATATTTTTAATATCGATAGCTTCTTGCTTCGCAATTTCCAATGCTGGCTTCCACAAATCATTCAATAGTTTATTAACATTTTCAGGAGTTTTAGCCATAGATTCTTCTAACACATAATCAGAATGTGATTTGAATCCCAATAAACGTGCTCTCTGTCCGCGTAAATTTGCTAATTGAATTACGTTTTCTTTGTTATCAGTTTCGTCATCATGATTCGCTCGAGTTTGGTAAGCATTCCAAATTTCTTGACGCAGTTTTCGATTTGCACTATATTGTAAAAATGGCATCACACTAGAATTAGAAAGTGTAAACACCCATTTTCCCTCTTTTCCTTTATTTTTAGCATCAACCGCAGCGGCATCAATTAAACCTTGAGGCAGACCTTTTAATTCTTTTTTGTCTGAAATCACTAACTCATATTTGTTAGTTTCTGCCAATAAATTTTGGCCGTACTTCAAACTTAATAATGAAAGGTCGCCGTTGATTTTACGTAAAACTCCTTTATCAGATTCTGACAGATTAGCTCCACTTCGAACAAAGTTTTTATAGGAGTTGTCAAGAATTTTTGCTTGTTCTAAATTTAAACCTAGCGTTTCTTTTTTGTCCCAAAGCGATTTTACTCTCGCAAACAACTTCTCATTTAAATAAATATTATCTCGGTGAGCAGATAGGTTAGGCGCTACTTCTTTAGCAATAATTTGAATTTCTTTATTGGTATTCGCTGAATTCAAATTGGAAAAAACTACGTTTACATTCGACAACAATTTACCTGCGTTTTCCATAGCAAGAATTGTATTATCAAAAGTAGCTACTGAATTAGAATTTGCAATTGCTTTAACTTCTGCATCATGCTTATTAATTCCTTCTAAAATAGCAGGTTTAAAATGTTCGTTTTTGATCAAATCAAATGGAGGAACATTAAAAGGAGTATTGTAGGGCTGAAAAAACGGGTTTGCTCCGCTCTCTTCTTTTTTTTCTTGGGCTTCAACTGTTAGCATATTTCCGATAACTAGAAGAATAAAAAAGGATTTTTTTCTCATTTTGGTAAATTAATTTAGGTCGTAAACATAAATGAATTGAGTGTAAAATAGAAGTAACAATCAATCATTAACTAAAATTTAAGAAAAACAGAGCGCTTCTTGCCAAACCTATTACTGATAACGATATTAAAACTAAAAAAAAAGAATAAATTAGCTGAATCTATCAATATAATTAACTCATGAAAAAAATAACTGTTCTTTTATTCACAGTAACTACCTCGTTAATGCTGTTCAATTGTAAATCTGAAGAAAAAAAAGACGATTTTAGTACTATAACGCAGAATTACTTCAACGAAAAAAACCATTTAGATCCTTTGGCAGCGACCCAAAATGGTCAAAACGAATATAATGACCAACTGCAGTTAGAAATGACAGATGGTTATAGAAAATTACAATCTGACTTTTTTGATAAATATGAAACTGCAATGCAGAAAATAGCTCCTGAAGATTTAAATGCAGAAGAAAAAAATAGCTATGAGATTATCAAATGGGAAGTTCAAATAGGTAAAGCGCTACTTAAGCAGCCTACAAACTTAATTCCTTTACATCAGTTCTGGGGAACGCATTTAACTATGGGACAATTTGCTGGAGGAACTAGTGCGCAACCTTTTACAACTGAAAAAGATTACACTAACTTTTTATCTCGAATGGACAAATATGCGGTATGGATCGATTCGGCTATGGTTTACATGAAAAAAGGATTAGATAAAGGTATCGTCTTGCCTAAAGCTTTAACACTAAAATTGATTCCTCAGTTTACAGAAATGGCAACTCCAACAGTAGAAGACCATTTGTTCTACTCTTCGATAAAGTTAATGCCAGCTTCATTTCCTGAAAGTATGAAGGAAGATTTAACTGCAAAATACACTGCTACAATAAATACTAAATTGATTCCTCGATATCAAAAAATGGCAGATTTCTTAACGAAAGAATATCTTCCCGCCTCCAGAAAAACAAGCGGTATAGGAAGTTTAGCTTTTGGAAAGGATT
Organism: Flavobacterium sp. PL12; assembly: GCF_039123485.1. NCBI lineage: Bacteria > Pseudomonadati > Bacteroidota > Flavobacteriia > Flavobacteriales > Flavobacteriaceae > Flavobacterium > Flavobacterium sp. PL12. Next base: position 73,901 of record NZ_JBANDI010000003.1, on the reverse strand, counting down.
TGTATGCAATTTATGTAAAACAGTGGACTACTACTGAAATGACTCCAGAACAAATTCACGAATTGGGTTTAAAAGAAGTGGCGCGCTTGAACGCAGAAATGGAGAAAGTGAAAGAGCAAGTTGGCTTTAATGGCACATTATTACAATTCTTTGACGAGGTTAGAAATAAAAAAGAACTTAAACCTTTCACACAACCAGAACAAGTTATCGCGAATTTTGATAGTATTTATAGTCGTATCAAGCCTAATGTCGACAAATTGTTTTCGCTACAACCTAAAACTAAATTCGAAATTAGAAGAACAGAAGCTTTTAGAGAAAAAACAGCTAGTGCGGAGTACAATCAAGGAGCAGCGGATGGTTCTCGTCCGGGTATTTTTTACGTCCCAATTCCTGATGTAAAAAATTATAATACGTATGGAGATGAAGATTTGTTTTTACACGAAGCTATTCCTGGTCATCATTTCCAAATCTCTTTGCAGCAAGAAAACAGTAGCCTTCCAGATTTTAGAAAATTCAATTGGTTTGGCGCTTATGGCGAAGGATGGGCTTTGTATACTGAAAGCTTAGGAAAAGAACTTGGATTGTACAAAGATCCTTATCAATACTTTGGAATGCTAAGTAATGAAATGCACAGAGCGATCCGTTTAGTTGTAGATACAGGTTTACATTCGAAAGGATGGACAAGAGAACAAGCAATTAAATATTCGTTGGAAAACGAAGCAGAAAGTGAAGCGAGTATTATTCCAGAAATTGAGCGTTATATGGCAATTCCGGGACAAGCGCTATCCTATAAAATTGGCCAGCTAAAAATAATTGAGTTGCGTAAAAAAGCAGAAGCTAAAATGGGTAAAAACTTTGATATTAAGAAGTTTCACGAAAAAATATTGGAATCTGGTGTAATGCCACTAGCATTATTAGAGATGAAAATTAATGCTTGGATTGAAGAGAAATAGAATTTGAAATTTAGGTATAAAAGCAGTCGCCTCAAATTAGTTTTGAGACGACTTCTTTTTTTAATAGCTAGTAGCTAACTTTTTGATTTTTAGTTTTTCTCAACTATCCATCTACTAAAATCTCTGCTTATTTTAGTGTTATTAATAATATGTTAACATAGAGATAGCACAATATGCACCACTTATCTGCACATTTAGAACAATTACTTATTGGATTTCAAGAGTACACTTTTTTTACTTCATTTTCTCGTTTACAATGTGGAAACCCGTAAACTTAAACTAATAACAAAATTTATTTTTCTTCCTGCAATAAAGTATTGATTCAAATTAGTGTATTTAAAATTATAAAACTTTTTTGCAAGCCACTAGTTATTTGAACGTCTTATTGTATTTAAAATCCTATTTTTACCAGTAGATCAAATTAAAATAATAGTAGAACAGCACCTCATATCATAATGGCAAAACAAGTAAAACCTAAAAAGGAAAAAAGTATTGAAGAAACCCTTTGGGATTCAGCAAATAAACTACGAGGAACAGTTGAGTCTTCAGAATACAAACACGTTGTTTTAGGCTTGATATTTCTCAAATTTGCAAGTGATAAATTTGAAGAACGACGAAGCGAATTAATTGCTGAAGGAAAAGAGAAATACCTTGAAATGAAAGAGTTTTACAACATGAAAAACATCTTTTTCCTTCCTGAAGAATCTCGTTGGTCATTTATTATACAAAATTCCAAACAAAACGATATTGCCTTAAAGATTGACACCGCTTTACATACCGTAGAAAAAAACAATCCTGCTCTAAAAGGCGCATTACCAGATAATTACTTTTCTCGATTGAATATGGATGTGAGTAAACTCGCAGCCTTATTAGATACCATCAATAATATTGACACGATAAAAGACAAGCAACAAGATATTGTAGGTCGTGTGTATGAATATTTCTTAAGCAAGTTTGCACTTGCCGAAGGAAAAGGAAAAGGGGAATTTTACACCCCAAAAAGCATTGTAAACCTAATTGCAGAAATGATTGAACCTTACAAAGGTGTTATCTATGATCCTGCTTGTGGTTCTGGTGGAATGTTTGTTCAATCCATCAAGTTTATTGAAAACCACCACGGAAACAAAAAAGAAATTTCTATTTACGGACAAGAATATACCGCTACAACTTATAAACTTGCCAAAATGAACTTGGCCATTAGAGGAATTGCAGCCAATTTAGGCGATGTTCCTGCTGATACTTTTGGCCGTGACCAACATCCTGACTTGAAAGCCGATTTTATTATGGCAAATCCTCCTTTTAACCAAAAAGATTGGAGAGCAAGCGATGAATTAGTGGATGACCCACGATGGAGAGGTTACGATGTTCCACCAACAAGTAACGCCAACTACGCTTGGATTTTGAATATGGTAAGCAAACTTTCTGAAAATGGAGTGGCTGGATTTATTTTAGCGAATGGAGCACTTTCAGGTGGCGGTGAAGAATATAAAATACGTAGAAAACTGATTGAAAATGATGTGGTGGAAAGTATTGTTATTTTGCCAAGATCAATGTTTTATACCACCGATATTTCTGTAACGCTTTGGATTTTGAATAAAAACAAAAAAGCGAGAACGGTACAACTTCCTGATGCTACTAAAAACTATAGAGATCGTCAAAACGAAATTTTATTCCTAGACTTACGTGAAAAAGGAATTCCGTTTGAAAAGAAATTCACTCAATTTTCTGAAGAGAATATTGCCGAAATCACAGATACCTACCACAACTGGCAAACTGATTCGGATAAATATAAAAATGTCCCTGAGTTTTGTTTTTCTGCTTCTATTGATGCAGTAATTGCAAAAGATTTTTCATTAGTTCCTAGCAAATATATTGAATTTGTAAACCGTGACGAGAATATTGATTTTGAAGACAAAATGAAAATTTTGCAAAAGGATTTCTCTGAATTATTACAAGCCGAAACCAAATCCAAAGATGATTTATTAACCGTTTTCAAAGAATTAGGTTATGAAATCGAATTATAAACGTTTAGGTGATTATGTACAGGAAGTAAACATTCGAAATAAAGATTTGATTCAAGCTCCTTTGATGGGAGTAAGTATCAAAAAAGTATTAATGCCGTCAATTGCTAATATTATTGGTACTGATATGTCAACTTACAAATTGATTAAAAAAAATCAATTTGCTTATGGTTCTGTTACTTCTAGAAATGGTGACAAAATATCTATTGCTTTATTGGAAGAACACGATAACGCCATGGTTTCTCAAGCTTACACTGTTTTTGAAGCTATCGATGAAAAAGAATTATTGCCTGAATATTTGATGATGTGGTTTCGCAGACCTGAGTTTGACCGATATGCACGTTTTATGTCACATGGAAGTGCTCGAGAGATTTTCTCATGGACAGAAATGCGAGATACTTTATTACCAATCCCTTCTCCCGAAAAACAACTCGAGATTGTAAAAGAATACAATACCATTCAAAACCGAATTCAATTGAACAACCAACTCATTACGAAACTCGAAGAAACCGCACAAGCTATTTATAAACAATGGTTTGTAGATTTTGAGTTTCCCTTCGACTTCGCTCAGGGCAGGCCTGATGCAGATGGTAAATCTTATAAAAGTAATGGAGGGGAGATGGTTTTTTGTGAGGAATTGGAAAAGGAGATTCCTGTGGGTTGGGAATTTGGAGATTTAGGCTCAATCATTGAACCAATAAATGGTTACGCTTTCAAAAGTGAAGATTTTAGTTTAAATGGAATTTATCCAATAATAAAAATAAAAAACATTAAAGCTCCGTATGCATACATTCAATCAGATACTCAGTATTACAATAGTAAGTTATCAAGTAATTTACAAAAAGTAGTTATCCAAAAAGGAGATGTTTTAATATCTATGACAGGATCAGGAGCTAATCAACTAAACTCAGCTGTTGGTCAAGTTGGTAAATACTATTATAATTCAATTTCTCTTCTTAATCAAAGAGTATGTAAATTACGACCAAAAGAAGATTATTTTAAAGAGTTGATGTTTCAATTCATTTCATCAAAAGAAATTCAAACTGAATTATTAAACGGCTCAACTGGTAGTGCAAACCAAGCAAATATATCACCAAACCAAATAAGAGAATTAAAATTATTAATTCCTAATGAGAATTTAATGAGAAAGTTTGAAAGTATAGCGTCATCTATTAATAATTTCAAAAGTTTGGAAATGATTGACAAACTTGAAGAGTTGAAGGACTTGTTATTAGCAAGAATGACTAAGGTTGAGAGTAGAATGGAAACTGTATGAAAACAATTATAGAATTATCAAATAATGAAGCTAAAGAATTTTTCTTAAAAGAGGAAAGTTATTTTTCCGTAGAATTGCCTGAATACTTTACTTTTCAATATTTATTAGAAAATTTAGATAAAGAACTACTAAATAAAGATTTAAAAAAAGACTTAGGCACAGCTATCAAGGTTAGAGATTTAGATGATGTAAATTATAAAATTCTAAATAATAAAGACGGTAAATTATCATGGAGACCTTTTCAATTAATTCATCCAGCAATTTATGTTAATCTAGTCCATAAAATAACCGAAGAAAATAATTGGCAAACTATAGTTAATCGATTTAAACTTTTTTCCAAAAACACAAATATTGAGTGCCATAGTTTGTCTGTAACCGAAAATACCGATAAAACAATCAAAGAAAACCAGATCTATGAGTGGTGGCAAAATGTGGAACAGCGATCAATTTTAATGGCTTTAGAGTACAATCATGTATTGCATTTAGATATTACAGATTGTTATGGGGCATTATATACACATAGTATTGTTTGGGCATTACACGAAAAAGAAGAGGCTAAAAAGCCTGAGAATCGAAATAGAAAAGAGTTTATAGGTAACGTAATTGATTGGGGCATTCAAGATATGTCTAATGGGCAAACTAACGGAATACCTCAAGGTTCAGTTTTAATGGATTTTATTGCAGAAATAGTTTTGGGTTATGGTGATTTACTTCTAACAGAAAGACTTAATGAAAAAGGAATTACAGACTACAAAATTATTAGGTATAGAGATGACTATCGAATTTTCACAAAAAGTGAACAAACATCATCTGTTATAGCCAAAGAATTATCTGAGGTACTTTCTAGTTTGAATTTTAAAGTTAATAATGGTAAGACAGTTTCTAATAATGACTTAGTCTTAGGAGCGATTAAACCAGACAAAATACATTGGATTTATAATAAAAGAAAAACTGAAAATATTCAAAAATGGTTATTACAAATCTATATTTTAGGAGAAAAATTCCCAAATTCAGGTACATTGTATAAGGAAGTTAAACTTTTTTTAGATTGGCTTAAAAAACGTGAAGATTCAGTAATAGAAAATGATTCGGAAGAAAAAAAAGTAATTTATCATTCTGATGTATTGATAAGTATCCTAATCAATTTGGCATATAATAATCCTCGTTTATATCCATTAGTAACTGGTTCCATAAGTTACTTGATAACTAAAATAATGGATATCGAGTATCAAAAAGATATAATTTATAAAATTCACAACAAGTTTAAACAGTTACCAAATACAAATTATTTAGATGTTTGGCTACAAAGGTTAACGCTTAAGATTGATGTAGATATTATTTATACTGGCAAATTATGTGAAAAAGTAATTGATAATTCAGCTTCCCTTTGGAATTCAGATTGGTTAAATCCACAGATTAAAAAACTTATTGAAAACGCACCAATTATTGATAGTGGAAAAATCAATGATTTGCAGATTAGTTTTTCAAAAGCAGAAATAAATCAATTAGGAGAATATGATAAGTTATTCTCTTAATCAACACTAGTTTACAAAATTTTAAAACATGAAAAAAGAAATAATCCATACGCTAACCGCAAATTTTGAATCACAATCCCATCAAACTGAAGAAGGAATTGAGTTTTGGTTGGCTAGAGACGTACAACATTTACTAGATTACACTAAATGGGATAATTTTCTAGGGGTTATTTCTAAAGCAAAAACAGCTTGTGAAATTTCTGGAGAAGCAATTGAGCATCATTTTGCCGACGTCGGGAAAACGATACAAATGCCTAAAGGTGCTGAGAAAGAGATACAGGATATGATGCTTACCAGATATGCTTGTTATCTTATTGCACAAAATGGAGATCCTCGAAAAGAAACTATTGCTTTTGCGCAACGTTATTTTGCAATTCAAACCAGAAAAGCAGAGCTAATAGAGCAACAGCTGTTAGAGTATGAAAGAGTACAAGCTAGAAACAAACTAAAAGTTACCGAAAAAGAACTATCACAAGTGATTTTTGAACAAACTGGTGGTAATGAAAATTTTGCTTTAATACGTAGTAAAGGTGACGCTGCCTTGTTTAATAAAACAACACAGCAAATGAAAACAAAATGGAATTTACCAACTACAAAACCATTAGCGGATTTCATGCCTACCATTTTGCTTAAAGCTAAAGATTTTGCTACTGAGATCACTATTTATAATGCAAAACAGCATAAAATGAAAGCAGAAGGGCAAATTTCAAAGGAGCATATTACAAATAATAAGTCGGTAAGAAGCACACTTCTTTCTCGTGGTATTGTTCCCGAAAATTTATCTCCTGAAGAAGATATTAGTAAAATTAAACGAAGACTTGTTAGTGAAGAAAAAAAAGCATTAAAGAATCCAGATAAATTAAGTGAAAGATAATTCATTAACAATGTCCAGTTTTTTATATAATAAACTGGACAAAAGTATATATTTGTAGTAATTAAAAAAGACATGAAAACTACTGATTATATAGCCGTTACTATAGATAGACTTCCTAAGGGATATGTATTCACCTATGCTGACTTTACTACAGAGGTGAATAAGAAGCAGGCAGTCATTAAAGCTTTAAATAGAATGGCTGTTTCAGGTAAGATAGCTAAACTTGCAAAAGGTAAATATTACAAACCTGAAAGTACCCCGTTTGGAAATTTAGAACCTAGTCAGTTTCAAGTGGTAAAAGATTTACTTGAAGACGATGGAAAAACAATAGGTTATCTAACAGGTTATAGTATTTACAATCAATTGGGATTAACTACGCAAGTAAGTAATACCATTCAGATTGGTAGGAACGAAATTCGTCCAGTGCTGCAACGAGATCGTTACACTATTAAATTCATCAAGCAAAAAAATACCATTACCAAAGAGAATATTCCGCTTTTGCAAATATTAGATGCTATTCGTTACATCAAAAAAATTCCCGATAGTACTGTTTCGTCCGCTTGTTTAAGGTTTATATCTCTATTGAAAAACCTAAACGAAAAGGAAACAAATACTTTAGTACGATTATCACAGAAATATCCACCCGCCACAAGAGCACTTTTGGGTGCTTTATTGGAAGAAATAGGAATTATGCAATTCCAAGACGTACTACAGAAAAGCTTAAATCCAATTACAAAATATAAATTATCGGGTGTTACTGCCGTTTTAAAAGCATCTGAAAAATGGAATTTATTATGAGCGAATCTCAAAATATAGAATGGAAACAATCGTGGCACGACGATTATCTCAAATGGATTTGTGGTTTTGCCAATGCAGTTGGTGGAACTATTGTTATCGGTAAAGATGATGATGGTAGGATTACGCATTTAGAAAACTACAGAGCTTTAATGGAATCATTGCCTAATAAGATTCGGGAGAATTTAGGAATCATTTGTGATGTTAATCTACACGATGAAGATGATAAAAAGTATATAGCCATTCGTGTAAATCCCTATACTGTTCCTGTTTCACTTAGGGGAAGGTATTATTATCGATCAGGAAGCTCTAAAATGGAAATGACTGGCGTTACCTTAAACGACTTTTTATTAAAAAAAGCAGGAAAAACCTGGGATGATGTTTTAGAAGAAGGAGCAAAACTAGACGATATTGCTACGGAAAGTTTACAGCTTTTTTGTAAGGATGCTATCAAAAGTGGTAGAATGTCCGAGGATATTTTAGAATTATCTGACAGAGATCTTTTGGATAAACTACGTTTAATTAATGGAGGCAAAATTAAAAGAGCAGGAATTATTTTATTTGGTAAAGATCCCAATTATTTCTATCCAAACATTAAAGTAAAAATTGGACGTTTTGGGAGTGATGATGCCGACTTACGTTTTCACGAAGTGTTAGAAGGAAACATTATCGAATTACTGCAAGAAGTACCTCAAATATTAAACGCCAAATTTCTTATAAAGGCAATCGACTTTGAAGGTATGCAAAGGATTGAAAAAAATGAATATCCAATTGCTGCGATTCGAGAGATGATATTAAATGCGTTAGTTCACCGCTCCTACATGGGTTCGATGATTCAAATGCGGGTGTATGATGACAAATTAACAATTTGGAACGAAGGCACATTACCCGATGGTATGGAATTAGAAAGCTTAAAAAGACACCATATTTCTCGTCCTAGAAACCCATTAATTGCTGATGTTTGTTTTAAAGCTGGTTACATCGATTCTTGGGGTCGTGGAACGCTAAAAATTTATAATTCTTGCGACGAAGCGGGTTTGCCAGAACCTCAAATCACTGCTCTTGATGGTGGGATTTTAGTTGCTGTTTATAAGAAGAAAGAACATCCTGCTAACGACCAAGCTAACGACCAAGCTAACGACCAAGCTAACGACCAAGCTGATGAGGGAACTACGGACAAAATTAAGAAGAGTTACGATTCTTTAGTTAAATTAGCCATGGAGTTATTTCCAATTAAAAAACCGACACAAAAACAATATGCTAAATATGCTACGTTAGCATCTGAATTAAGTGATCAGGAAATTAGTATTCTAAACTTTGCACTTACACCTAAATCCAATAAAGAAATTCAAGAAGATTTCTTGGAATTAAAGAGGCATAATGACAATTTTAAAAAATACATTGAGCCATTATTGACTCAACAGCTTTTAAGAAGAACGCTACCAAATGTACCAAGTAGTCCATTACAAAAATATTTTACATCAGATTCGGGTAAAATAGTTTTATTAATTGCTAAAGAGGAAAAAAAATAATATGAAATTTACTGAATCTCAATTAGAAAAAGCGTTTATCAGTTTGCTCCAAGAAGAAAAAATGACTCATCGTATTGGTGCGGAAGTACGTCAAACAGAATTTCAGGGAGCTTCAGAACCTGAAACGGTTTATGGACATATAGTAAGTGAAAAAGTGATAATTATTGAGGATTTAAAATCTTACTTAAGAACTAATTATGTTGCCCAAAACATTACAGAAAATGAAATTGATTCTATAGTTAGGGATTTAGAACGTCTCCCGTCTTCTGATTTGTATGAAACGAACAAGGTTATCATGAAAATGGTGAGTGATGGTTTTTTATTGAAACGTGAAGACCGTAGTCAGAAAGATTTTTATGTTCAGCTAATTGATTATTCTGAAGAAGATAAAAACATCTATAAAATTGTAAACCAATTAGCCATCAAAGGCTATGAAATGCGTATTCCTGATTTGATTTTATACATCAATGGATTGCCATTGGTCGTTTTTGAATTTAAAACAGCGATTCAAGAAAATACTACAATTCATGATGCATACAAGCAATTAACTACACGCTATAAAAGAGACATTCCTGAATTGTTTAAGTACAATGCTTTTTGCGTAATAAGCGACGGAGTGAATACCAAAGCAGGTTCGTTCTTTGCACCTTATGAATTCTTTTATGCTTGGCGAAAGATTGAAGGAATGGTAAAGGAAGTCGATGGTATTGATGCCATGTTTACACTTATTCAGGGAATGTTTAACCGCAAAAGATTGCGTGACATCATTCAGAATTTTATTTATTTACCTGATAGTTCCAAGAAAAACGAAAAAATTGTTTGTCGTTATCCGCAATATTATGCAGCGACAAAGTTATTCGAAAATATAAAAAAACACCAACGTCCAGATGGTGACGGAAAAGGCGGAACTTATTTTGGTACAACAGGTTGTGGTAAAAGTTACACCATGTTGTTTTTAAGTCGCTTGCTAATGAAAAGCACTTATTTTGGTAGTCCCACCATTATTTTAATTACAGATAGAACCGATTTAGACGATCAATTATCGGGACAGTTTACCAACGCTAAAGGTTTTGTTGGCGACGATACGATTGTAAGCGTTGAAAGCCGCTCCAATTTACGTGAATTGTTGCAGGGTAGAAATAGTGGTGGAGTTTTTTTAACTACCATTCACAAATTTACAGAAGACACTAAACTACTAACAGATAGAACGAATGTTATTTGTATTTCGGATGAAGCACACCGCAGTCAAACTAATTTAGATCAGAAAATAAAAGTTACCGAAAAAGGAGTTACTAAAACATTTGGCTTTGCCAAATATTTACACGATTCCTTGCCAAATGCAACTTATGTTGGTTTTACAGGAACACCAATAGATGCTACGATAGATGTTTTTGGTGAAATAGTTGATGCTTATACCATGACAGAATCGGTAGCCGATGAAATTACGGTGCGAATCGTTTACGAAGGTCGTGCAGCCAAAGTATTACTAAACAATCATAAACTTCAGGACATTGAAAATTATTATAATCAATGTGCCGAAGACGGAAGCAACGAAAACCAAATTGAAGAGAGCAAAAAGGCCATGACGCAAATGAATGCCATCATTGGTGATCCTGCTCGATTAAAAACTGTTGCTGAAGATTTTGTAAACCACTACGAAAACAGAATTGCAGAAGGCGCAACAGTAAAAGGCAAGGCAATGTTTGTTTGCAGCAGCCGTACAATTGCGTTTGAACTCTATAAAAACATTACCGCTTTAAGACCTGATTGGGCGGAAATTAAAATATCTGATGGTACAGTTGAACTAAGCGAAAAAGAAAAGAAAAAAATCAAACCTTCCCAACGTATAAAAATGGTCATGACCAGAGGAAAAGACGATGAGGAAGAAATGTATAATTTACTAGGAACAAAAGACGATCGTAAAGAAATGGATCGCCAGTTCAAAAACGAGAAATCAAATTTCAAAATTGCAATTGTTGTTGACATGTGGTTAACTGGCTTTGATGTTCCTTTCTTAGACACGATGTACATTGACAAACCGATACAAAGACATAATCTAATTCAAACGATTTCCCGTGTAAATAGAAAATTTGAAGGAAAAGAAAAAGGTCTTGTAGTAGATTATATCGGAATAAAAAAACAACTGAATTTAGCTTTAGCGATGTACAGCAAAGCAGATCACGACAACATTGAAGACATAGAGCAATCTATTGTAGTTACTAAAGATCAGTTAGATCTATTGAATAAGTTGTTTCATAAGTTTGACAAAACAAAATACTTTAGTGGTTCTCCTTTAGAACAATTGCATACACTTAACAAAGCGGTTGAGTTTGTACAACTCACGCAAGATTTAGAAAAACGATTTATGTACATCGTGAAACGATTAAAGTCGGCTTATGATATTTGTTGTGGCAGTGGAGCATTCAAAGAAACTGAACGGGACAGCATACATTTTTATTTAGCAGTTCGTTCGATAGTGTTCAAATTAACCAAAGGCGAAGCTCCAGATACTGCTCAAATGAATAACAAAGTTCGCCAAATGCTACAAGAAGCAATTGAGAGCAATGGTGTAGAGGAAATTTTTAAATTAGGTGAAGACAATCAAACGGAAGTTGACATATTTTCAGATGATTATATGGCAAAGATTGACAAAATCAAATTACCAAATACTAAAATTAAATTGCTGCAAAAATTATTGGCAAAAGCAATTGATGACATCAAGAAAATAAATAAAATCACAGGAATCGATTTTTCCAAAAGATTGCAAGCAATAGTTGACCGTTACAATGAACGCAAAGAGAGCGATGTACTAAATAGTGAAGTGTTAGAAGAATTCACAGATGAAATTATTGATCTGTACTACGCATTAAAAAAGGAAAAAGAATCTTTCAAAGATTTGGGTATAGACATTGAAGAAAAAGCGTTTTATGATATTTTGAAAGCACTGGCTAAAAAATATGATTTTAGTTACCCAGAAGATAAATTGATCATCCTTGCACAAAGAGTGAAAGATGTAGTAGATGACCTAACTAAATACACCGATTGGAGCAAACGAGAAGATATTAAAGCTGAACTAAAAGCAGATTTGATAGTACTTCTAGCTGAAAATGGATATCCTCCCGTAGATCGAGATGAAATTTATAAGGAGATCTTTGAACAAGCGGAGAATTTTAAGAAGTATGCGAGGTAAGTAATCTTATTTTAAGATAATTGATTTTTCAACCAACTACATCCTAAATATTTATAATTCCTAAAATTCAAGGTTTCTACATAATCTCAAGCGACTTTAAGTAAATCATAAACACTATTTGAATGATGTGTTGAACCATTTCAAATCCATCAGAATTTTAGTGTTTTTGAAATTGTCGGGCAATAGTCGGGCAAATCCTAAAATAAAAAACCCTAACTATATAATAGTCAGGGTTTCAGTGCGGATAATAGGACTCGAACCTACACGCCTTGCGGCACCAGATCCTAAGTCTGGCATGTCTACCAATTTCACCATATCCGCGCAATTGTGGGTGCAAAGATAAACATAAGTTCGAATCTACAAAGAAATATTTAAAAAAATATTCATTCTCTTTTTTGTACTTTTGAAAGACTAAAATAAAAAATCAATGGAAAGTATTAAATCGTATGTGCAGCAGCATAAAGATCGTTTTATAAATGAATTAATTGAATTATTGAAAATTCCATCTGTTAGCGCAGACACTGCTTATTGCCAAGATGTTATCGATACAGCCGATGCTGTAAAAGCTAGTTTAGAAAAAGCAGGATGTGACAATGTTGAAATATGTGAGACTGCAGGATACCCTATTGTTTACGGAGAAAAAATAATTGACCCAAGCTTACCTACCGTTCTTGTGTACGGTCATTATGACGTTCAACCACCAGATCCTATCGAGTTATGGACTTCTCCTCCATTCGAACCAGTCATTAAAAAAACCGAAATTCATCCAGAAGGAGCTATTTTCGCTCGTGGTGCTTGTGATGATAAAGGCCAAATGTATATGCACGTAAAAGCTTTTGAGCTAATGATGCAAACCAACACCTTGCCTTGTAACGTAAAATTTATGATTGAAGGTGAAGAGGAAGTAGGAAGTGTCAACCTAAAAACATTTGTCGAAAACAATCACGAGAAATTAAAAAACGATGTTATTTTAATTTCAGATACTGGAATGATTTCAAACCAACAACCATCAATAACAACTGGTCTTCGTGGACTAAGTTATGTGGAAGTTGAAGTCACAGGTCCTAACCGTGATTTACACTCTGGACTGTATGGCGGAGCTGTCGCTAATCCAATCAATATTTTAGCTAAAATGATTGCCTCACTTCATGATGAAAACAATCACATAACGATTCCTGGATTCTACGACAATGTTGAAGAGTTATCTCTTGAAGAAAGAGCTGAAATGGCAAAAGCACCATTTAATTTAGATAATTACAAAAAAGCACTCGACTTAAACGACATTTATGGCGAAAAAGGATATGTGACTAATGAAAGAAACTCAATTCGTCCAACTCTTGATGTAAACGGAATATGGGGTGGTTATACTGGTGAAGGTGCTAAAACAGTTATTGCAAGTCAAGCATTTGCAAAAATATCAATGCGTTTAGTCCCAAATCAAGAATGGGAAAATATAACAGAATTATTTACAAAACATTTCACAAGCCTTGCTCCTGCTGGTGTTACCGTAAAAGTAAAACCGCATCACGGTGGCCAAGGTTACGTAACACCTATTGACAGCATCGGGTACAAAGCCGCAAATATGGCTTACACAGAGACTTTTGGAGTTCCTGCGATTCCAGTTCGTTCTGGAGGAAGTATTCCAATTGTAGCTTTATTCGAAAAAGAACTAAAAAGCAAAACTATATTAATGGGATTTGGATTAGACAGCGATGCTATTCACTCACCAAACGAACATTTTGGAATTTTCAATTACCTGAAAGGAATCGAAACCATTCCATTGTTTTATAAGTATTTTGTGGAATTGAGCAAATAAAGCTTTTCAAAAATGTATTAAAAGTCCGTTTATTCTCTACTGAATAAACGGACTTTTTATTTAAGATTAGAAATTATTTTATTGCTGAAAATTGATTTCCAAATTTGCACTTGAGCTACTACTAAAGTCAGACTTTTCATTACAATTGAAATTCAGTGAATACCCAAATAAAATCATCATGAAGTAATCTTTTTATGCTTCGTAACTTCTCATAAAAATGCTTTTCGCTCCAAACGAGGTTCTCTTAATTGCTGTGAAAATAAAAGCACCATGAAGTGATCCTTAACATGGAAGATTTTTCAAAATAAACTTTTAAAATTCTAAACTCCTTTTCATCGCACTCCAAAAAAAATCCCCAACCTGAATTGAGGATTATAAAATTATCTTTCTAATTTCTTTAATTTTCTTTGCGCATCTACTAGATCAGCTTCTAGCTTTTTAATTTTAAGTTGCTGCTTAGTAATTTTGACATTTTCTTTTCCCAACTTAACTTCGGAAATTTTTCCTCTGGAAGTTGCTTTATCAAATTTATCCTGCATTCTACTTAGTTGCTTTTCTTCCTTGTCGAGTTTTTTATTTAATTTATCAATTAAATTGTCTGCTTTTCCAATTTTCTTCTCTTGCTTTTCTGCTTTTTTAGCAGCTTTATCTCTCGATTTTTGTGCTTTATCTCTAGCCTTTTCCTCTTTATTTTTTGCTTTCTCGGCTTTTTTACGGCTTTTCTCTGCTTTATCTTGCTCTTTATGAGCTTTCTTCCTGTCCTTTTCAGCATCTTTTAACGCCTTTTCTGCTTGAGCTTTTTCTTTAAGAGCGTCTTTCTCTACCATGGTTTGTGCTGAAATAGCTACTGGAAGCACTCCTGTAGAATCATTAGCAACTGGTTTGGCTTCTTGAGCAAATCCCAACTGAAAGCCGAAAAATGCAATAGCAACAAGTAATATTTTTGTTTTCATAATATTATTTTTAATTGATAGTACATACAAATTTAGCACAAATTATGCCATTTGGAGACAATTCTGACATTTATATCATTGGGCATTTCTGTAGACTTTAGGACTATTTAAATATGTTACGATAGTGACGGAGTATAAAATTTAAGATTACAGAAATAATAAATTGTGAAAATAATTTTCGAAAAAAAATAGTGAGAATTTAAACTTCTTAAATAGTAATTTACACTGAATAGCTAAGATAAAATCATTGCAAATACTCTTTACATTTTTATCAAAATTAAAAAAGCAAATCTTTATTTAATATTTTAAAACTGTAAAACATTAAATATCAATTAATTTAAAAAATAGTTGTGAATTAAAAAAATAACTCTACATTTGTAGAGCAATGTTTTAATCTGTAGAAATGAAATTTAAAATTATACCCAAAATAGTATTTATTATATTTTGTCTCAGTCTTACAAGTTGTAAAATAAACCAGACTCGAAATGGTATAAAACAAGGCAAATGGATTGAAACTAAAAACTTCATGACAATTCAGTCCTCCACTGTAGGAAGATATCAAAAAGGAAATAAAACTGGAAAATGGAAATCATATACCGAAGAAAAATTAGTGACCGAAGAAAAATTTAGAAAAAATAGTTGTCATATTATAAAATATCACAATACAGGAAAAATTCAGCAAATAGGATATTCACAAAAAGTAATGATTGGAAAAAAAGCAGAATGGCTGCCTACTGGAAAATGGACTTTTTATGATTCAGAAGGAGTTCTGCTTGGAACAAAGATTTATGAAAACGGAATGCCAATAGAAGAAATATACACAAAATAAAAACAGCAATGCAACAACTGACTAACGCCGAAGAACAATTGATGGAACATCTTTGGAATCTAGATAAAGCTTTTATGAAAGATTTGCTCGAAGCCTATCCTGAACCAAGACCTAAGACGACTACTGTCGCCACTTTATTAAAGCGGATGATTGATAAAAATTTTGTCGCTTACACTGAATATGGAAACTCAAGAGAATACTATCCGTTAGTTTTAAAAACGGTGTATTTCTCTAAACATGTCAACGGATTAATAAAGAATTTCTTTAATGATTCCGCTTCACAATTTGCTTCTTTCTTCACTACAGAAACTAATTTATCTGAAAAAGAATTGGAAGAACTTAAAAAAATAGTTGACCGTGCCATCCAAAATAAGAAAAAATGATAGACTTCCTAATCAAATCAACCGCATCATTATTCGTTTTACTAGTTATTTATCATCTAGTATTAGAAAACGAAAAAATGCACCAGTTCAATAGGTTTTACTTATTGTTTGCACTAGTCTTTTCGTTGATAATTCCATTTATAACCATCGAAATCATTCGAGAAATTACGAATCCTATTATTACTCAAAACACAATTAAAATAGAAGGAGAAGCTACTGCAATTATCGCCGATTCAATTAACTATTGGTTACTAGCGCTCTATAGTTCATATGGCTTGATTACTTCACTATTGCTGATTCGCTTTATAAGAAACATTGTAAAATTGCTTTCAAAAGCAAAATCAACTTCACCTATTGATTATAAAAACGGACAGTTAATTTTAGTTCAAGAAGAAACGCTTCCTTACACTTTCCTAAACACCATTTTCATCAATAAAACAGATTATCACAATAGAAAAATTGAAGCCGAATTATTCACACATGAATTAATTCATGTTACCCAAAAACATACATTCGACATCCTATTCATTGAGAGTTTGAAAGTTTTATTTTGGTTTAACCCCATTTTTATTTTTTACAAAAAAGCCATACAACTCAACCACGAATTTCTAGCAGATGAGAAAGTCGTAAAATCATATAATAACGTTCCGTTTTACCAAAATTTATTGATTTCAAAGGCAAACGCGAACGAAACCTATTACTTGGCCAGTAATTTAAACTATTCTGTAACTAAAAAAAGATTAATTATGATGACAACCACAACATCAACAGCAAGAGCAGTATTAAAAAAAGGAATGCTAATCCCAGTTTTAACAGCGTTATTTTTCTCATTATGTACAAAAGTCGTAGCCCAAGAAAAAAAGGAAAAGACGACTAAGGAATCTACAAAGCAAAGTAAAAGCTCAGATGAAGTTTGGAAAAATACTGTGTTTATTTTTCGCGATGCTAATAAAAAAATAACAGCACAAAAGAAATACAACGAACTTACCGATAAAGAGAAAAACAGCATCCCGCCTCCACCTCCGCCAGCAATCAGATCCACTGATAAAAAAGAGAAGCAAGTTCAAAAAAACAAGTCGGAAACTATTTATATCGACATGACCTCCGACGGACCTAAAATGAGTGATAGAAAGAAAGTTTCTAAACAGGACATGCCTCCGCCACCTCCACCTAAAGAAGCGCGTAATAGTCAGGATCAAGATTTGATCCATAATTCGGCAGGAATCACGGAAAAACCAGATTATCCCGGAGGCATTGAAGAATTCTACAAATTTGTAGGAAAGAATTATACGATTTCAAAAGAAATGCAAGATGCTAAAGTGAAAGGAAGAGTATACTTAACGTTTATTGTCGAAAAAGATGGTAGCATTACGGATATCAGAAACATAAGAGACTGTGGCTACGGAACTGGTGAAGAAGCAATAAGGGTGATGAAACTATCTCCTAAATGGACTCCAGGTAAAATAAATAATGATAATGTTCGCGTTATGTATAGCTTACCCCTAACAATTAAATCTGGTCAATAAAAAAAGAAATCCGCTTCTCTCGAAGCGGATTTACCACAAAAAAAAATCTAAAAAAAATAACTAATTAAAGTTTTTATCAGGATTATAGCCCAAGTAAGACATTACTTGTTCCTTAAATACAACACCGTATTCTTCTAATTCTTTTAAAATAGGCAAATACACCTCTTTTCTAATTGGAAGTTGAACTCCCGGAGTTGTAATCTTCCCATTTAGTATCAATAAAGTTGCCATTGCGACTGGTAAACCAACTGTTTTAGCCATTGCCGTATAAGTTTGATCTTCTCCTATACAAACCATTTTGGAATCTATTTGCTTTTTAGATCCTTCAAATTCGTAGCCAAATTTGTGATACATAACAATCATATCTTTTTCGTCAGGTTGTAATGTCCAACTATCGCTCAATATTTTTTCTAACATTTGAGCTGGGGTAGCATTCTTAAGGCCAACGATTTTTTTATTATTGAAAAGGTCAAGTTCTAATAATTTATCCCACATGATATCATCTTGATCAATCTTTAAGATTAAGCGTGTTTTTATCTCTACAGAGTCCGTAGGATGATAAGGAAGAAAAGAATTTACAAATTCTCTATAGCTCATGTTTTCAGAATTCTCCATTACATAGCTATCATCTGTCATGCCTAATTGCACAAACATATTCCATGCTTTTGAAAAACCAACTTTTCGAATCGTTCCTCTATATAATGTCAGCACATCATCTAAACCATATACAGAACGATATTTTAGTGAATCTCTATTAGAGTATCCTTCAAATCGACCGTAACCTTCCACATCTAAAAATTCAGTTCTACGGAATAAGTTGCAATACGGTATATACTTATAGGTTCCCTCTTGAATAAATTTAGCTGCACCGCCTTGACCAGCCAAAACTACATTTCTAGGCGCCCAAGTGAATTTGTAATTCCAAAGGTTATTATCAGATTCTGGAGCAACAAGACCACCACAAAAAGATTCGAAAAGTATCATTTTCCCTCCCTTGTCCTTTATCTCATCAATAACTTTCATCGCACTCATATGATCTACTCCGGGATCAAGTCCAATTTCGTTCATGAAAATAAGATTATTCTCTTTGGCAGCAGCATCTAATTCTTGCATTGCATCGCTGATGTATGATGCAGTTACTAAACTCTTTTTAAATATAATGCAATCACGTGCAACTTCAATATGTAAATGAGCTGGTAACATAGAAACCACAATACTGGCGCTTTGAATCGCTTTTTGTCTCTGACTTTGATCAAAGATATCAAGAGCAATTGGAGTAGCATTAGGATGATTATTAGTTTTCTTTTCGGCTAAAGCCAAAGATAAATCTCCAATAATAAGATGCAAGTTCTCTTTTTCAGATTTATTCAATAAATATTGAATCAACGATGAAGCTGATCTTCCTGCCCCAATGATAAGTATTGTTCTCATTTTTTTACATTTATAACACAAACATACGAAAATGTTGTATTCATAACAAATTGTAGGGATAAAAATTGTTAATGCGTTTATAGTAATCAATACGTTGGAAAATTGCATTTATTTTAAAAGAACTTTATCTAAACAATATTATAATTTCTTTTCTAATACATATAATAAGAGATAAATTTGTAAATAATTAAAAAAAGCAAAATGGACAAAAAGATAATTTCAACGGCTGCAATTTTCGGAATGATTGCAATTATTTTAGGCGCTTTTGGAGCACATGCATTAAAAAAAGTTTTGACGTTAGACCAACTTGCAACTTTTGAAACCGGAGTACGCTATCAAACTTATCATGCCCTATTTTTATTGTTTATTGGAATATTGACTGATTTACCACAAAAAACTAAGAAGACAATTTATTATCTAGTCACTTTTGGAATATTTTTATTTTCGGGCTCAATCTATTTATTAGCGACAAACGACCTTACTTCTTTTGACTTTAAAGTTATAGGTTTTATCACACCCATAGGCGGGCTCTTACTTATACTTGGTTGGGGAGCCTTATTATTGAATTATTTTAACAAAAAATCATAAAACTTAGATAATCAAAACATATCTGAAATATAATTTCTACTTTTGCAGTCGATAAATTAAACCACACAACACATAATTTTATGAATAATAACACACCGTTTACGCAATCGATTTCGCTAGAAGACATGGGAATTGAAAACGCAAAGATTCATTACCAATTATCAGCCAACGAATTACACGAAAAAACAATTGCACTAAAGCAAGGAATTGAAACTTCTAGTGGCGCCTTAGCAATTAACACTGGTGAGTACACTGGCCGCTCTCCTCAAGATCGATTTATTGTAAAAGATAGTATTACGGAGAAACAAGTTTGGTGGGGAAAAGTTAACATTCCTTTTGAACCTAAAGCATTTGATGCTCTATATAAAAAAGTTACTGCTTATTTATCTAACAAAGAAGTTTACGTTAGAGATTCATATGTATGTGCTGATCCTAATTACCGATTAAATGTTCGCGTAGTTACAGAAACTCCTTGGGCAAATTTATTTTGTTTCAACATGTTTTTAAGACCTGAAGCTAAAGAGCTTGAAAACTTCACAGCAGAATGGACTTTATTATGTGTTCCTACATTTATGGCAGATCCTGCTGTTGACGGAACGCGTCAAAGCAATTTTGCAATTTTAGATTTCACAAAAAAGATTGCTTTAATAGGTGGAACAGGTTACACAGGAGAAATGAAAAAAGGAATTTTTTCTGCTTTAAACTTTATCCTTCCAGTTGATAAGAACACTTTACCAATGCATTGTAGTTCTAATGTAGGAGAAAAAGATGATACAGCGATTTTCTTCGGATTATCAGGAACTGGAAAAACAACTCTTTCTGCAGATCCAAATAGAAAATTAATTGGAGATGATGAACACGGTTGGACTAATGAAAATACTGTATTTAATTTTGAAGGCGGATGTTACGCAAAAGTAATCAACCTTTCAGAAGAGAATGAACCAGATATTTTTAGAGCGATCAAAAAAGGAGCAATTCTTGAAAACGTAATTATCAACAAAGAAACTAATGAAGTTGATTACGAAGATATTTCTATCACGCAGAACACGCGTGTA
Organism: Flavobacterium sp. PL12; assembly: GCF_039123485.1. NCBI lineage: Bacteria > Pseudomonadati > Bacteroidota > Flavobacteriia > Flavobacteriales > Flavobacteriaceae > Flavobacterium > Flavobacterium sp. PL12. The sequence continues at coordinate 53,144 of NZ_JBANDI010000003.1, read as the reverse complement.
AGTTATCCAATATATCATATCGATAATATTCAACCAGGTTCTATTGGACACAATCCAAAAAATATATTTTTCCTAACTGCTGATGCATACGGAATTTTGCCTCCAATCTCAAGATTGACTCCAGGGCAAGCTGCTTACCACTTCATATCAGGTTACACTGCAAAAGTTGCTGGAACTGAAGCTGGAATTACAGAACCACAACCTAATTTCTCAGCTTGTTTTGGTGCACCATTTATGCCATTACACCCTACAAGATATGCGGAAATGTTAAGTAAAAAGATCAAAGATGCTAACGTAAAAGTATGGTTAATAAACACTGGTTGGACTGGTGGACCTTACGGAACAGGTAGCAGAATGAAACTAAAATATACACGTGCAATGATTACTGCTGCTTTAAACGGCGAATTAGAAGATGTTGAATATGTGAATCATAAAGTGTTTGGAATTGCAATTCCGCAATCTTGTCCTAATGTTCCTTCTGAGATTCTAAATCCAAGAAACACGTGGGAAGACGAAAAATTATATGATACTAAGTCTAACGAATTAGGTCAGATGTTTAGAACTAACTTCGCTAAATTTGAAGAGTTTGCTAATGCTGAAATTATGGCTGGTGCTCCAGTAGCATAATTTAAATCCTAAATTCACTATTAGAACACAATCATAATTACAATATTATTAATTCAGGAATAACAGAAAGCCGTTCGCAAGAACGGCTTTTTTTGCTCAAAAAATTAGCTAATTAAAAACATATCAACTATTTACAACATATTTTATTTTTTGGCGTTAAATTTGTAATCATCATTTAAGCCTAAAAAAAAAGGTTAACAATCAAAAATCAAACAAATCAATCATGTTAAAACAATTTTTCATTCTCTGTTCAGGGGCCGATAAAGACTTACTTGAAGGCTGCTCCGAAGGCGAACAAACCAAATACGTAGGTATTGGCGCCACCGTTTTCTTTACTGCTGTAATGGCTTTTATTGCCAGTGCTTATGCATTGTTCACTGTTTTTGACAATATTTATCCTGCCTTACTCTTTGGATTAGTTTGGAGTTTACTAATCTTTAATTTAGATCGATTTATTGTTTCTACTATTCGAAAAAGAGACAAATTCAGCAGTGAATTTCTTCAAGCAACTCCGCGAATTATTTTGGCAGTTATTATTGCAATAGTAATTTCGAAACCACTGGAAATTAAAATTTTCGAAAAGGAAATTAATACAGTTCTCTTGAAAGAGAAAAATACAATGGCTTTGAATAATAAAAAGGAAGTTGCCAATTATTTCAAAGGTGATTTAGACAAAAACAAAGCTGAAATCGATAGTCTAAAATCAGATATAAATAAAAAGGAGAAAGAAGTTAATGTACTTTACGAAACCTACATCACTGAAGCAGAAGGAACCGCTGGAACTAAAAAATTGGGCAAAGGACCCGTTTTTAAGGAAAAAATAGCTAAGCATAATTTGGCTTCAGCGGAGTTAGAAACAATTAGAAAAACAAACTTAGCTAAGATTGCTGAAAAAGAAAGTAAAACTAAAATACTTCAACAAGATTTAGAAAAGAAAGTGAGCGAAGCACAACCTATCATTGATGGTTTTGATGGTTTAATGGCTCGAATAAATGCGTTGGACAAATTACCTTGGTTGCCTTCGTTTTTTATAATGCTGTTATTTTTAGCTATTGAGACCTCTCCTATAATCGCTAAATTATTATCGCCTAAAGGAGAATATGATTTTAAACTTGAGGATTTAGAAACGGCTTTAAAAGCAACTTTAGACCAAGATAAATACCAACGTGCTTTATTAGTAAAAACAAGTGCTGCGATGCACGATAAAGTATATGCCGATATTGCTGACGACAAAAATCTATACGATTTACAGCGAAAAAAAGCGACAGAACTACTGGAATTACAAGCTAACAATTTTGTAGAAAAGCAAAAAAGAACTTTATAAAGTAAAAGGCAGTCTAATCAGACTGCCTTTTACTTTATTATGCTATCAGTGATTTATAATTCCGCGAATACTTGATCTAAATTATCAACAAAAGCATCTGCATTTTCTTTACTGAAAATAATGGGCGGTTTTATTTTAAGGACATTGTATAATGGTCCATCTGTACTCATTAAGAAACCTCGATCTTTCATTCTTTCAACTATATGATTAATTTCAGGAACAGCAGGTTTCATTGTTATTCTATCTTTTACAAGTTCTACTCCCACGAATAATCCGTTTCCACGAACATCACCAATCATATTGTATTTTGGTTTTAATGATGCTAATCGGCGTAGCAAATAATTTCCAACTTCTAACGCATTTTTCTGTAATTCCTCTTCCTCAATTACATTTAAAACCGCTAAGCCCGTTGCCATCGAAACTGGGTTTCCACCAAAGGTGTTGAAATATTCCATACCGTTATTAAAAGCATCGGCAATTTTTTTAGTCGTGATTACGGCTGCCAAAGGATGTCCGTTTCCTATTGGCTTACCTAAAACAACAATATCTGGAACGACATCCTGCAGTTCGAAACCCCAAAATTTTGTACCCACTCTACCAAATCCAACTTGCACTTCATCAGCTATGCAAATTCCGCCAGCCTTTCTCACTTTGGTATAAACTTGTTTTAGATAATTTGGTGGCAATGCTATTTGACCTCCTACACCTAGCAAAGTTTCGCAAATGAAAGCCGCTGGTTTTTTAGATTCTATTTCTAAAGATTGAATAATACGATCAACATCTTGAGCGTACTTTTCACCTGCTTGATTGTCTCCGTATTTGAATGCACCGCGATACATATCAGGATTTTGTGCTTTATGGATGTACGGCATTTTTCCAAAACCACCTTTCCCATCAAATTTGTACGGACTCATTTCAATTGCGGTAGTTGATGTTCCATGATACGCATGATCCAGAACGATGACATCCTTTTGTTTGGTGAAATGACGACTCATTCTTATTGCTAAATCATTTGCTTCACTACCAGAATTGGTGAAATAACAAACCGTCAATTCCTGAGGTAATGTTGCTGTCAACCGCTTTGCATATTCAACAATTTTATCGTTTAAATAGCGCGTATTAGTGTTAAGTGTAGCAATTTGTTTTTGCATTGCTTGCACAACCGCAGGATGGCAATGACCGACATGACTAACGTTATTTACACAATCTAGAAAAGTATTTCCTTGATCGTCATAAAGGTATTGAAGCGCTCCTTTATCGATTTTTACTTTATTATGATAACTAATACTGAGATTATTGCCAAGATATTGTTTTCTCTCCTTTAAAATAGTTTCGTGATTCTCATTTTGATTTATCACAGCAGAAAATCCGCAAGCAAGCCTAAATTCATTGTGCGCTTTTAATGGGTTTATTTTAATAAGCTGATGCATTAACTGCCAAGCTGGTTTTTCTGTTAAAAAATGATGCTCGTTTGAACTGTCGTTTGAATAATTAAAAGCTGACTGACATAAACTAATACACAACCTACCCGCAATTAAATAATATAATAGAGAAACTTCTAATTCAGTTATAACCATTTTACTGTGATAGCCTTTTACAATTTCAGCAGCAACCTCCAGCGGTTTTTCACTGTCTAACATTGCATAGGTACACGCAATTGCCAAATTATTTATCAATGACGTACAAACCATATCGCCAAAATCAATCAAACCTGTGATTTGGTCACCTTCGACTAAAACATTATAGTCATTAGCATCGTTATGAATTACTGCATTTCGCAACGACGAAATATGAGGTTGCACCTCAGTTTCAAATTGCATCAAAAAATAAGCAACTAAACGCCTGTTTTCATGTGATTTTATGTAATTAAGGTTTTTTCTAACGTCAAGTGTATTTTTGACATCCCAATCATAGTGACGGTTTGCCGCTGAATGTTTGAAATCCTTTAATATTAAATCCATTTCGCCTAAAAACGATCCTAAATTGTAGGATAGAGCGAGCGTTTTTTCTTTTTGGTTTACCCAAAAATCGCCTTCTAAATAGCTGAGTAATCTAAAATAGTAAGTACTTCCATCAAATATAATTTTGCCGATATCAACACTGCTGTTTGCTGGGATATAATGCTGAAATTTTTTAGATAAAGCACTTTTTGAAAGAAGATTTATCATTTGAACTTGAGCATCGAGAAAATAGGGGTTATGTTCTTCAGTGGCAATTTTGAAAATATATTTTTTCCCCGATGAATCAGTTAGCAAAAAGTTCAGTTCATCATATCCGTTTAAAATCCTACAACTTACATCTAAATTGTAATGTTCTGCTATTAAAGAAATTATAAATGATTCGGTAAATTTCATAATAGGTGCGGTTTATTATTCTAGTTTTGAATGCAATCTAATTAAAGTAATCGCAAAAGAGAATTTGTTATATGGGCAAAAAAAAGCAGCCTCGAAAGACTGCTCAAATTTAATTTATTTTTGATTACATATAGCTCAAAATATCCTTTTTGAAGGCATCATACTCTCCTTGCATGATCAGCCCATTATCTAAAAGTTTTTTATAATTCTGTAATTTCTCAAAAAGTTCATCTTGAGACAAACCACTTAAACCATGTTCTTTTGCAACTTCAACTTGAGGAGTAAAATCTTCCTTATTCATATTAAACACTGGAGGAGTAACGGGCATTATCTCAGCGAAGTTAGTCACTTCTTCCGTGTCCATTTCTTCAATGATTTCTGCTTCTTCGATAATCTCAACTTCTTCAAAACTATCTTCAGGAAGTATTTCATCCATAATAATGACTTCTGGAGCAACGCCATTTTTTAAAATGTCCAATTGTTCTTTAGCGTAAGTAAAAATTTTCCTCGCTTGAATTTTCGGAATATAATCAATCGATACTGACATGTCCGTTTTAGTCGAAAAAGAAAATTCAGAACCTAGAATATTTTCTTTGACAAAAGTACCGTCAATTTGATCCCAAGTATAATCAGTAAAATCCATCGACAAACCGAGATTTTTAGGCTGACAAATGATTATTCTCTTATTTGTCATCACTATTCCATCTGGCAAGACAGTTATTGCTGGCTTTTTTTGTACGGCAATATATCCTATTTCTTCATTCTTCATTAACAAATCACTTAATTTTGAAGCAATCTTTTCAATCGCTTTTGGATCTTGCTCTTCGTTTAAAAACTTTTTAAATTGTTCCTTCATATCGATGCTGAATTAATTTCAGTTGCTTTTTATTTTTATTTGTAAATACTCTACAAAAGTAATACCTAATTTTATAATTCGTAAATCTCTATTTGCAATTTCTTTGTTAAACTTTTGAAAACCAAATCATAGGAATGATCAATTAATTTTTTGATGATGACATCTGAAACTGCTTTGTTTATATTAACAGTATTCCAATGCACTTTACTCATGTGAAATCCTGGCTTAATATCGTCGAACTCAGCTCGTAGTTCAACAGCACGATCTGGATCGCATTTTAAATTAACCGAAGGCTCTTGCAATTCCCATCCTTTCAAAGAGGATAGCGAAAATACCTTTCCGCCAATTTTAAAAACTAAGGTGTCATCGTCGAATGGAAAATGCTCAGTAGCTCCTTTTTTAGAAAGGCAATACTCATAAAAGTTTTCTAAATTCATTTGATAACTTTTTCCATTAATTTTTCTGGGTGTGCCAATTCATTGAAGCCAAATTTTTTATATAAAAAATGAGCATCTTTAGTAGCCAATCGCCATATTTTAATTTTCTGAAGCTGTGGTTCCTTCATCATAGTATCGATCAAAATAGTGGAATAGCCCTTACCTCGATGTTCTTCGATTATAAAAACGTCCATTAAATAAGCAAAAACCACGTAATCAGTAATTACTCTCGCAAAACCGATTTGCTTGTCATCAAGATAAACTCCAAAACAAAAAGAGTTATCAATTGAAGTTTGCACCTCTTGAATTGTTCGACCTGCAGCCCAATAAATATCTTTTAGAAAGTGCTGAATAAAATTCACATCTAACTTACTTTTATCAGTAGATACAGTTATATTATTCATATTTCAATTTTTAAAATATCATATAGAATTGGTTTACTTGGACTAGCGTCGTTTTCAAAAGAAGCAATTTGCAAATTAAGTAAATAGCTTCCATCACTGATTTCATATGCAATAAATATCATTTCAGTAATTGTAGCTTCTAACCTCGCATCTGAATTCAAATTAGTAACATCCTTAACATTCCAAAAAGCTTTGTGCGCTAATAACTTTCCTTCGTCATGCTCTTTATCAACGCTTGGTAGATCAATTAAAAGATGTTTTATTCCGCTTTCTCGAATAAAAACTGAAGCATCTTCACTAAGATAAGGTGGATTTGTATTAGAATATTTTCTAGATAACTTATCTGTAGTATTTGGCAATGTCCTTATGATAATCGCTTCTGGACTTTTTCCATCTAAAGCATTTACGATTTGATCCTCAGAAATCACTAAATCTTCTCCCATCAATTCTGGTTGAATACTAACCAATTCAGCTAAAAAAAAGAACTTTTTCAAGCATTGATTGATGCTATAAAAATCTCTTGTTATATGTCCAAGACATTCCGTATGCGTTCCGTGACCGTGAGGATTAAATTTAATATTATTAAAATTTGTAGAAGCCCCTTTTTCAACACTTCCTACCCAATCATCTACGAATACTGGATTTATTTCCGGCTTATCGATATACCAAGCAATAGGATTTTCATCTGTATTCGTTAGTGGAATAGAGATGTCAATTGGTTTTGATAAATCGACTTCGAAATTATTGATTCTTGCTATCATTTATGCTGAATTTATTTCAGCATCTCGCCTTGAGACGCAATTACAAATCTAAATATAAATCTCTCGATTCTGGGTTTAAAAACTTTGATAAATTCCATTTCCAATCTTTATGCCAATTTTTTAACTGTTTTTCTCTTTGAAAAGCATCTGTGATATCATCAAATTCTTCAAAATATATTAAAATTGTCGCATTATATTTTTTAGTAAACACTGCTCCAGTACCATTTTTAGGAGAATCCATTCTATTTTTAAGATTTCTAGTTGCTCCAACATATAAAACGCTGTGATTTTTATTAGTCAAAATATAAGTATATCCCTTTTTCATAAAAATCAACGTTTTAAATGCAAAGATCCTGAAACTAGTTCAGGATAAATAAGTCTGACGCAATCCCGTCGGTTAAGAACTTTCCTTTTTTTGTAGTCTTCAAGACGGCATTTTCGATAATAAGCAATTCATCATCCAGGAATTTCATGGCTTGCTTATGCAAATATTTCAAATAATCAGCTCCAAATTCTTTTTCAACTCGATTTAAGGAAACTCCCCAGATAGTGCGCAAACCAGTCATTATATATTCATTATAACGATCGGCTAGCGATAAAATTTCAATTTCGTTTGGTATTTTATCCTCTTGAATAGATTTCAAATAAATAGGATTATTAGCTACGTTCCAACTTCTAGAAACCCCATCATAACTGTGTGCTGAAGGACCTATACCAATGTATTTTTTACCTAACCAATAGGCTGAATTATTTTTGGAAAAATAATTCTCTTTCGCAAAATTAGATAATTCGTAATGGATAAATCCTTTCGATTTTAATACTTCCACTAAAATAGAAAAGTGTTCTTGCGCTACGTCATCACTGGGTGGCGCAATTTTTCCGGTTTGAATTAATTTATTTAAAGCTGTTCTTGGCTCCACCGTTAAAGCATAACTAGAGATATGCGGGATGCCAAAAGAAATAGCTGTTTCGATATTCTGTTTCCATTTTTCATTACTCATTCCCGGAATGCCGTATATTAAGTCAACTGAAATATTATCGAAATAGTTTGTTGCGTATTCTAAACATTTTTTGGCTTCCACCGAATTATGTGCGCGATTCATCATTTTTAAATCTTCTTCATAAAAAGATTGAATCCCAATACTGAGTCGGTTAATTTTACTTTTCGCTAATTCTAAAATTCGTTCTTGAGACAAATCATCTGGATTGGCTTCAAGAGTAATTTCAGGATTTTCGGTAACGGTGTAGTTTTGATAAACGGCATCAATTAGGAAATTTATTTCTTCTGAAGTTAGCACGCTTGGCGTTCCACCACCGAAATAAATAGTTTCAACAATTTCATCTTCTGATTCACTTTTGCGCATTTGAATTTCTTTGGCTAAAGCCAAAACAATCTCTTCTTTCTTCTTCATCGAAGTCGAAAAGTGAAAATCGCAATAATGACAAGCTTGCTTACAAAAAGGAATGTGAATGTAGATTCCGGACATTTTAAAATTATATAATTTGGAAATTAGAAAATGGGATAATTTTACAATTATCTGATTGACCCATTTACTAATTATCACATTATTTTTTCACTCTAGATTCGTTATTTTTTACAAAAGCATCCCAACCTGTATAGCTTTTTTCACCAACCACTTTTCCAGAATTAAAAAAGTGACAAACTGCAGCAGCTAAGCCATCAGTGGAATCTAGGTTTTTTGGCAATTCCTTCAGTCCTAAAAGCTGCTGCAACATTTTAGCAACTTGCTCCTTACTAGCATTTCCATTTCCAGTAATTGCCATTTTGATTTTCTTAGGCTCGTATTCAGTAATAGGAATATCTCTTGACAAACCTGCTGCCATAGCAACTCCTTGCGCACGACCTAACTTCAACATAGACTGTACATTTTTTCCAAAAAAAGGTGCTTCTATAGCAATTTCGTCAGGGTGATGCGTATCTATAAGTTCGATAGTACGTTCAAAAATGCGTTTCAATTTCATGTAATGATCGTCCATTTTATTCAGCTGTAATTCATTAAGCTGCATGAATTCCATCTTTTTATTGACAATTTTTATCAATCCAAAACCCATAATTGTTGTTCCGGGATCAATTCCTAATATGATTCTTTCGTTAGCCATTTTATTGTAAAGGTCTTATTAGCTTGATAGCCTCTAGACATTATTTTTATTTATTGTGGAGATATTATGGAAGTTAACTACAAAGTTTAGCTCACCATTATTATGATTCTCTAAATGTTGAAGATATAGCATTCACACTAAGAATTTTGCTTTTCTTTGCACTCATGATTTCAATTTCACACAAAACTAAGCAATTCCTAGTTCTTATAATCAAACTTTTGATTGTGAGTGGCGCATTCTATTTTATTTACAATCAATTAGCCAACAATGACAAGTTAAATTGGGAGGAGTTTATGGTTTTATTTAAAAAAAATCAATCTGTAGCTGGAATTAGTTTTATATTGTTACTGAGCGTTTTAAATAGATTTTTTGAGATTTTAAAGTGGCAGAATCTAGTTTCTTTTATTCATAAAATTTCCAAAGCTGAAGCTACAAAACAAGTCCTTGCTGCATTAACTGCTGGATTATTTACTCCAAACGGAGTAGGAGAATATGCTGGCAAAGCGCTTTTTTATAAAAAATCAGAGGCTAAGAAAATTCTATTTTTGAATTTAATATGTAATGGAATTCAAATGGTACTGACAGTACTTTTTGGAATTTTTGGATTATTATATTTCAATGCTAATTACAATATTATTACAACTAAAACTGTAGTTATTCTTTTTGGAACTTTAATTCTAACTTTCGGTTTATTATTTTCAATTAAAAAATTAACAATAAAAGGATATTCTATTGAAATTTTGATTCATAAAATTAATGAGATTCCGAAAGCAATACATCAAAATAACATTTTTCTGGCAATTTGTCGATACCTTGTTTTTTCTCATCAATATTATTTTTTATTCCTTGCTTTTGATATCGACTTACCTTATTTAGTTCTTATGTCATCGATAACAAGCGTCTACTTTCTTGGTTCGTCCTTACCTACTTTTCAGTTTTTAGATTTTGCTGTTAAGGGAAGTGTCGCGGTCTATTTCTTCGGGATTTTAGGAGTAAATGAGTGGATTGTTGTTTTTATTTCAACTTTGATGTGGTTTTTAAATATAGTCTTGCCAGTAATTATTGGGAGTTATTATGTTTTAAATTTTAAGAGTCCTTCAAACAAAACTTTATTGGTAGACAGTGAACCAAGTCTAAAAGAATGATCAGCTTCATTTTAATATCATTATTACTAATTTATGTTTTTACCATTGGAATCTTAATCTATGGATTTTCTAAAGTATCTGCTATTAGTTCGAATGAATTAAAGCCAATAACACATTTTACGATAATTGTGCCCTTTCGTAATGAGGAAGATAATTTACCTCATTTACTTAATAGTTTTTCAAAATTAAATTATCCTATCAATTTATTTGAAGTCTTGCTTGTTGATGACGAATCTGAGGAAATTTATAAAGTTAAGCATACAAACTTTAAAATTCGCGAAATAAAAAACGAGAGATCTTCTAACTCACCAAAAAAGGACGCAATTACTACTGCCATGAAATATGTAAACTCAGAATGGGTAATCACAACAGATGCAGACGGTGTGGTGTATAAAAACTGGTTGTTAACGCTAGATCACTACATTCAATTACATAAAGTTTGCATGATTGCTGGTGCAGTCACTTATGCTATTGATAATTCCTTCCTTCATCATTTCCAACAGTTAGATTTGGCGAGTTTACAAGGAGCAACTATTGGAAGTTTCGGAATTGGGAAAGGATTTATGTGCAATGGAGCTAATTTTGCTTATAAAAAAAGCTTTTTTACAGAGTTAAATGGCTTTGAAGGAAATGATAAAATTGCAAGCGGTGATGATGTTTTCTTATTACAAAAAGCAATTAAACATTCTCCTGAAAAAGTATATTATCTCAAGTCGAAAGAAACAATTGTCACTACAAAAGCATTAGACCATTGGAAATCCTTATTTCATCAAAGAGTGCGCTGGGCATCAAAGACGAGTTCCTATCAAAGTAGATTTGGGAAAGTGCTTGGCCTCATAGTGTTTATAGGAAATTTAAGTCTTGTAATAGCAATAGGACTCACCACTTTAGGTCTTTTTTCATGGATTACTGTACTGCTCCTAGCTTCTTTAAAGTTTGCTATTGATAGTATTTTAATTCGTCAATCAAATTCTTTTTTGACGACCGATAAAATAAGATTTCTTCTTCTAAGCAGTTTATTATATCCTTTTTTTAGCGTTAGCGTAGCTCTTTACTCATTGTTAGGAAAATACGAGTGGAAAGGACGACGATTTTAGTTTGTACTTTTTTTGACGCCTTAAGAAACATTTTTCGCGAAAATTTTAAATTAAGAAGGAAGTAAGTCCATTCACTATACTCTAGCCCTGATGGTAGCGGCATCTTTTTATGAAGTCCCTGAGCTTTGGGACAGAATAAAAAATACAGCGGACACCAGGAAATAGCTCCTAATTCAAATTGTAATACTGATATTTTTATTTCTCGACTTTGATAATAACAGGAAGAATAAACTGTGTTTTTACTGGAATTCCTCGCTTAATAGCTGGATTTACTTTAGGGAAATCCACTAAACGAACTTTTAATATACTGTCAATCTTGATTCGATCATAAGCCACAGAATCTTTAGGAAATTGAGGTTCAAACTGCATTGTGGCATTAGGGAAAATAGTGACTTTTACTTCAATTGTGTCTAATTTCGGGTAGAGCATTGATAAGGTATCGACACTTAATTTTTCCTGAATAAGCTGCGTTAACACATCAAAAAAACATTGTTGGCGCTGCGCTTTGTTTTCAATTTTATCACAATCAGAAAGTGAAGGATATTCATCTACTTCCTTCCAATTAATGGATTTCAATTCTTTTTGTAGCAGTTCCTTTTCCGAAGGCACTTGCTTTTCGAAAAACTGACAGGAATTAAAAAGAAAAATGATTAAAATAAAGTAATAGTGCTTCAAGGTTTTTGTTTTTCAATTGAACTAATATTGTATAAAAATACAATTATTTTTTTTGAGTTTCTTTAGAAAGCAAATATTGTTCGTAGGATTCAGCAAACCACTTTTCTTTATTTTGCTGTGCAATATCTTTTTCTTCAGGATATAATGCGGCTAATCGATCTGAAAAAATACCGATTTTAATGGTATAATTATAAAATTCTTCTTTGGATAGAATTATAGATTTGCTAGCTTTTTTATCAGAAAATTCAAAAAACAGAGCGTCAAAATCTTTAAAAGAATAATTTAGTACTTTTACTTTATTCGCCTCGTAAATTCGTTCTTTTATGTCGGCGTCAGCACTATTTTTATTAATTTCTTGTGCATAAACATTATGTCCCATAGATGATAAAGAAATAGCTACTGAATAAAAAAATACTTTTTTAAAATAACGCATCATAGTGATTTTTACTGTTTCCAAAATTACTAAAAATAATCATATGGATATTTTACTTTTAACGCTCGGATTTTTATGTATGATAGTTGGTATCATTGGTAGTTTTATGCCAGTTTTGCCTGGCCCAAGTATCAGTTGGATTGGTCTACTCTTGCTATACTTTACGAATGCTGTGCCGATAAATTATTGGATATTAGGAATTACTTTAGCGATAACGGTGGTTATCTCTATTTTAGATTTTGTTATTCCGGCGAAAGGAACCAAGAAATTTGGTGGAAGCTCGTATGGGATTTGGGGAACAAATATTGGATTAGTAATCGGAATTATAGCGCCAATACCTTTTGGATTTCTTATCGGTCCTTTTGTTGGAGCTTTAATTGGAGAACTTTTATTCGACTATAAAGATCATAAAAGAGCTATGAAAGCAGCTGCTGGTTCATTTGTTGGTTTCTTAGCGTCAAGCTTTATGAAATTTGTAATTTGTGTTATGTTTTTAGGATTATTTGTTTGGATTGCGTGGCAATATAAGGGAGAGCTTTTTTAAATGTAATTTTCGAAATAATACTATTTTGAAAGGCAGAAAACAAGTAAAGTTTATTTATTTATGATTAATGACTCAATTTTCAAATATATAAATAACTTTGGCTTTTAACTTTTTTATAATTTATTATAAAGAGAAAACATTATTTCACTATAAAAATTAACAGTTGAATAAAGATACTATAAATACCTCTTTTTTTATTCATCAATTGAAGCAGGGTCAAAACTCTGCTTTCGAAACGCTGTACCATTTATATTTTCAAAAATTATCGCACTTTGCCAATAGCTATATTGAAAACGATGAGGAGGCTAAGGAAATCGTACAGAATGTGTTTTTTAAACTTTGGAAAAAACGTGAAAAATTAGACATTGAAATTAATTTACATGCCTACTTATTTAAAATGGTTAAAAACTCGTGTCTCGATTATTTTAAACATCAAAAAGTAAAAGCAAACTACAGCCAACATTGCGAAAATGAAAGAAAAACAATTAATGATTTAGCTTTGATGGATGAGCCGAGCAGTCAATATATTGAAAATGAATTGTTGCAAAAAATAAACGCTTCCGTTGACAAACTTCCTGAAGCATGCAAACGCATATTTATTAAAAGTAGATTTCAAGGCATGAACCACAAAGAGATTGCAGAGGAATTAGAAATTTCTACAAAAACAGTTGAAAATCAAATCACAAAAGCGCTGAAGTTTTTACGATTAGAATTAAAAGAATACACCGCACTTTTTTTATAAAATAAAAAAAATCATCTTCACGTAGGGGAAACCTAAAAATGAATCGTCTTAGTATAAAAACATACTATGACAGTAGCTGATTTAATAAAGTTTATTGAGAGAAAAGGTGATGCTCAGTTTGACCAAGAAGTAATTTCTTGGGTAAATGCTACTCCTGATAATCTAGCTTTATACAGTAAAACCAAAGCTAAGCACGTCATTGATACATTAGATTCTATTTCTGAAAGTACTTCTACCGCAGAAAATTATACCGACTTTGTTAAAAAGAGAAAAACAAGAAAAAAATCTTTTCGTTACTTCCTTAAAATCGCGTCTATCTTAATAGTACCATTTTTACTATCCACTTATATTTATTTCAACTTTAAAGAAGCAACTCCTGAAACAGCAAAAGTTGTTTATAGTTCATCTGTTAAAGAGCAAAAAACTGTTACTCTTGCGGACGGAACAGTCATTTGGCTAAATGCTGAAAGTAAAATCGTTCTTGATGATAATTACAATTCCAAGGAAAGAAGGTTGAAGTTATATGGAGAAGCATTCTTCGACGTTGTAAAAAATAAAAATAAACCATTTATTGTTGAAACTGCTTCGGGAATACGAGTAAAGGTTTTAGGAACAAGCTTCAATATTAAATCCTATTCTTCTGAAAAAAGTGTAGAAACAACGCTAGTTACTGGAAAAGTAGAATTATATAATCAAAAGGAAGACAAGGCACTGATTACTTTAAGTCCTAAGCAGAAAGCTACCTTTTCTAAAAAAGAAAATGAACTAGCTGTCACGCAAGTCAATATTGAAAACAATATTGCGTGGAAATCAGGACAATTAATTTTCGACAAAACACCACTAGATGAATTTGCTTTGAACATCGAACGCTGGTTTGATATTAAAGTAGTTATCAAATCTGATAATTTTAAAGGCTACTCTTTTTCAGGAAAAATTGAAAAGACAAACTCAATCCAAGATATTATTAAAGTGCTAGAAGTTTCGTCTAATTTAAATTGCATTTACACTGAAAATGACAAAACATTACTGATTAAATCAAAATAAAAAAAGAGAGTGCGCTAACACTCTCTTAATTTACAAGGCTTTAAAGCTGAATACCGTCTCTAAACAAAATACTAACCAAAAACCCAACGTTAAAATTATGAAAAAAAACCGAATTAAAAAGAACTCTACTAGAAGCAGTTCGGCTTCTTTAGATAAATTTATTAGAATAATGAAAATATATTCTGTGTTAGTTGCCCTTACTATTTTTAAAATCTCTGCTACAAGCTTACCTACGTATGGTCAAAAAATCGCAATCGATTATAATAAAGCGACTTTAAAAGAGATAATCTCAAATATCGAAGGCCAATCTGAATTTACATTTTTTTACAATAACACTTTAGTAGATGAAAATACACTTATTACCGTTAAGGCTTCCTCTAATAAAATTAATAGTGTATTAGACAAGACATTTAAAGGAACAGGTATTTCTTATGAGCTAATGAATAAAAAGGTGATCCTTTTTAAAGGAAATACGGAGCCAACTTTCAAGAATTTATTATTAAAAAACGATAAAACGCTCGAAAGTAATTCGCTTTTACAAGAAAAAATAGATGTAAAAGGTACTGTAGTAGATGCATCAGGTTTACCTCTACCGGGTATTAATGTAATTATCAAAAACACCACTATAGGAACAGTAACTGATTTTGATGGAAACTTTAGTTTGAAAGCTAATTATGATGATATCATTGAAATAAGCTTCATTAGCCTTAAAACAGAGACAAGGAAAGTTACAAAACAAAATACCAGTTTTAAGATTATCATGCAAGATGATATTAGCGCATTAAATGAAGTTATTGTTGTAGCGTATAACAAGCAAAGCAAAAGTTCTTTTACAGGAGCAGCTGTTAATGTTGATGTTTCTAAAATTCAAGAAACACCAGTAGCATCTTTTCAAGAAAGTTTACAAGGCAATGTAGCGGGAGTACAAATGTCATCCGCTAGTGGACAACCCGGATCTGCACAAAGTATTCGTATTAGAGGTGTGGGTTCTATTAACGCTAATTCAGATCCTTTGTATGTTGTGGATGGAATTCCTGTAGTTTCAGGAAACATATCAACAATTGCAACTAGTTCTAATACGATTGCAGGAATAAATCCTAAAGACATTGAAACAATAACAGTTCTCAAAGATGCTTCAGCAACTTCTATTTATGGATCTAGAGGAGCAAATGGAGTTGTACTTATTACAACTAAAAAAGGAAAATCTGGAAAAACGAAATTTGATTTCAACACACAATATGGAGTGAGCGAAATGATACTTTCAAAAAGAAATAGGTTACTTAATACTCCAGAACATTTAGAATTAATGATTGAGAGCCGAATCAATATTGGCGATAGCCCTGAAGTCGCTCAAAAATATATTTATGATCAAGTTGATGAAAATGTAAATACTAATTGGCAAGATGTAATAGGAAGAACAGGAGAATACAGACAATATGGATTAAGTGCTAGCGGCGGTAGTGATAAAACGACGTTTTACTCTTCTTTAGGAATTTATGATCAGCAAGCAGTAATTATTGGCGTAGACTATAAAAAATTGAATGCTAAAGTAAACATCAATCACAAAGCAACTGATAAATTATCGATGAACTTTGGTGTAGCTGCAAGTAACCAAGTTTTAAATACTATTGATGAAGCAGGTAACGCAAATAATCCAGTGAGAGCGATGACTAGAGAAGTGCCATGGCAACCAGTTTATAATGCGGACGGAAATTACAATACTAGCATCTTATTGACTTATAATCCTGTGGGAATTGCAAAAGATAACATTAGAAAATCAAATCTATATGGAATCTTAGGAAACATAGGACTTAATTATGATTTCAATAAAGACCTTTCATTTGAAACTAAAGGAAATGTTGACTTTAACATCGCTGATGAATTTCAGTATGATAATCCTTATTTTGGAGAAGGTAGAAATGATGGAGGACGCGGAAGAGCTTCAGATAACATAGTTCTGAATTGGAACGTAACTAATTTACTAAAGTATAATTTAGACCTAAACGAATCTAATAATTTTAAATTTTTGTTGGGTCAAGAGGCACAGAAAATTTCTAGCAGTTCCGTATTTGCTTATGCTAGTAATTATGGTGCTCCAGGATTAACATCTTTAGATAATGCATCTGTCTATAGAGATGCATCAAGTGCAAAGACCGCTTCATCGCTCGCTTCCTTGTTTTTCAATGTTAGTTACGGTTTGAATAATAAATATTTTTTAAACGTTACTGGAAGAAGAGATGGCTCTTCCCGTTTTGGGTCTGATGTAAGGTATGCTAATTTTGGTTCGATAGGAGCGGGTTGGAATATTGACAAAGAAACATTTATGGAGGACTTAACTTTTGTCAATAAGCTAAAGTTGCGATCAAGTTATGGTATCAACGGAAACCAAGAAATAGGCGATTTTGCTTCTAGAGGACTTTATAGTACTGGCGATGATTACAATGGAAAACCTGGATATTCTTACAGCCAGCAATCCAATCCATCCTTAACTTGGGAAAAAAACAAGCCTTTCAACATCGGTGTAGATTTTGGATTATTCAATAGATTATCTGGAACTTTCGAATACTATACTAGAACTACTACTGACCTTTTATTTAAAGTACCAATTTCTGCCACTAATGGTATTACTAGTTATTTAGACAATGTGGGAGAGATGAAAAACAGTGGAATTGAACTTGCTTTATCAGCTAATATATTTGACAACACGGACGGTTTTTCATGGAGATCAGATTTTAATATCACCACAAACACAAATAAGATTTTAAAATTGCAAAATAACGAGCCAATCATCGAAGATAACTATATCCGCGAAGTGGGAAGTGATTTTTACATGTTTTATATGCCAGGATACGCAGGTGCAGATCCACAAAATGGAAACGCACTTTGGTATACAAATGAATCAAAGACAACAACAACTAGCGATTATAGTAAAGCTGCACCATACCAACAGGGAAGTGCTTTACCTAAATTTTATTCGGGTTTTACAAATACTTTTAGTTATAAAAACGTGAGTCTATCATTTATGTTATTCTTAAACTCAGGTAATAAAGTTTACGACACATGGGGAAGATATTTAAGTAGTGATGGTAGTGCCAAATTAAATGACAGAGGAAATTTAACACGTCATATTTACGAAAATAGATGGCAAAAACCGGGAGATGTCACTGACGTTCCAAAAATGGTTTGGGGTAATACACAATCAGGTTTAGCAAATCAACATTCTACTCGTTTCTTGTATGATGGAACCTATTTAAGGCTGAGGGATATTACACTTGCTTATCAATTACCGTCTACTTTAACTGAAAAATTAAAAGTAAGTAACGTACGTTTTTATCTAAAAGGGACGAATATGCTGACTTGGGTTAAAGACAAAGACTTAGAAATAGATCCAGAAGTTGGAATCAATGGAACCGCAAATCTAAGAATACCAATCTCGAAACAATTTTTAATGGGAGTTGATTTTTCATTCTAAAACTAAAAAAACATGATTTTAAAATTTAAACATATAGTTATTCTTGCAATCATGACGCTCACTGCCTCATGTAGCGAATCATTCTTAGATATTGATCCAGAGCAAAGTGTTGCTGCAGAGAGCGCAGTCATAGATCTTGTAACTTTACAGACAGCATTAAACGGCACATATAGCAAATTGCAAAGCAATGATTATTATGGTCGAACCATGTACATCATTCCGGAATTAATGGCTGATAATCTATACTTGAGTTCTAGAAATACCGGCCGATATTTAGAATACGAAAACTTCGTTGTTTCAGAAAGGAACGGAGAAGCTCAAGGATTATGGGAAAAAGGATATCAAGTAATTGTTAATGCTACTCGTGCCATTGAAGGAGGTAAATTAGTACAAACTACTACTGCTGACCAACAAAAAACTATCAATCAATTAGTTGGCGAAGCTTACGCCTTAAGAGCTTTAGCACATTTTGATTTAGTTAGAGCATTTGCACAACCGTATAACTTTACGCAAGATGCAAGCCATATTGCTGTGCCAATAATTACAGCAGTCAATACGGTTCAAACTTCGCCAAAGAGAAATTCAGTAAAAGAAGTCTACGAACAAATTAAAAATGACTTAATTACTGCTTTAGGATTAATGCAAACTGCAAAAGGAAAAGGAAGCTTTTCAATTGGCGCAGCAAAAGCATTAATGGCAAGAGTAGCAATCTATCAAGATGATACTATTAATGCTATTAAATACAGCTCTGAAGTTATTGACACAGGTGGCTACGGCTTAATAGCTAACAAAGATTATGCTACATTATGGAACATTAAATTCAATAATGAAACATTATTTGAAGTTGTAAATACAATTGCAGACAATGAAGGTAGTAATAGTTTAGGGCACTTTTTTAATGTTAAAGGATATGCAGATGCATTAGTTAGCTCAGAGCTTTACGCACTTTATAGCGTTCAAGATGTTAGAAGATCAGCAATCACAGCGGGTCCTAAGCCAAGTGCAGAAAAAAATGCATTATTTGTAAATAAGTTTCCAAATGGAACATTGAGCGATGATAATATTAAAATATTACGTTTAGCGGAGCAATACTTAATTCGAGCTGAGGCTTACGCCAAAAAAGGAGAGGATGTACTAGCGCAAAATGATTTGAATGTAATCGCAAAAAGAGCAAATCCTGCAGCAGCAAATGCTACAGAAACAGGAGCAGCTTTATTGAATAGAATTCTCGAAGAACGTAGAAAAGAACTCGCTTTTGAAGGACATCGTCTATTTGATTTAAACAGAAACAAAAAAGACGTAAAAATTATTCAATCTGAAAAAAGTGTTTCAATAAGTTATCCTAACGATAAATTTATTCTACCAATTCCATTGAAAGAACTCAATTCAAATCCATCAATTAAACCTCAAAACAGCGGTTACTAGATGATTTCCATAGAAATTAAACCGTATTTATTACATAAAAAACACGTTTTTAGAATTGCTGTAGGTGCGAGAACGAACACTCCTATTCTACTAATAAAACTAAAATACGATTGTTTTGAAGGATATGGGGAGGCTTCAATGCCTCCCTTATATGGAGAAAGTATAGTTAGTGCGACGCACTTCATAAACACATTTGATTTTAGTCCCTTCTCTTCTCCTTTAGAAATTAGAGCAATTAACAATGCTTTAAATCTGCATGCAGAAGGAAATCCAGCGATTAAAGCCGCTATTGACATTGCCCTTCATGATCTGATAGGGAAAATGAAAAATATGCCTCTATATGAGTATTTTAATCTACCTAAAAAGGAGCTAAAAACTAGCAAAACTATTGGAATAGATAGTGCCGAAATTATTAGGCAAAGAGTATTAGAAGCTGCTGAGTTTCATTTTCTTAAAATTAAACTTGGTGGAGACAACGACGCTGAAATTATCAATGCAGTGCGGAGTGTTTCTGATAAACCCTTGTTCATAGATGCTAATCAAGGCTGGACAAACAAAGAAGAGGCTCGGGATAAAATTGAATGGTTAAAACAGGAAGGCGCTGTTTTCATTGAACAACCGATGCCAAAAATGGCATTTAATGACATGGAATGGTTAGCAGCACACAGCACATTACCATTGATAGGAGATGAAGGAATCCAAAAATTAGAAGATGTAAAAACTGCTAGTAATTTTTATCATGGTATTAATATCAAGTTAATGAAATCAGCAGGATTACAAGAGGCTTTTGCAATGGCGAATTTAGCCAAATCATTAAATTTAAAAATAATGCTGGGTTGTATGTCTGAAACTTCTTGCGCTATAGCAGCAGCAAGTCATTTAGGAGCTATGGCAGATTGGATAGACTTGGATGGGAATTTAGGCGTAACAAATGACCCTTTTCAAGCGCATCAAATAATCAATGGACACATTCATCTCAATGATACTAACGGAATCGGTCTTATAAATCCCGATTGGAACAAAATTGAAAATTATGAATAAAATATATCAAGCTGCAACTCTTATACTTTTATTACTGTCAATTAGCAACTGTACTGTTCAAAATAATAAGAATTCGGAAATAGCTGCAGAAATACAAAATGATAGTTTAGACACCTATTTCTCAAAATTATACAAAGCGAAAATGTTCAACGGAGCAGTCGCTGTAAAAAGAAAAGGCAAACTAATATTTAAAAAAGGATATGGAGTGGCCAACTTGAAAATGCAAAGCCCATTTTTAACATCAACTTCTCTTGAAATTGCTTCCGTGTCAAAGCAGTTTACTTCCACAGCAATACTTTTGCTACAGCAGGAAAACAAATTAAATGTAACTGATTTTGCTTATAAATACCTTGGTGAAGACTTTCCATATCACGAGATAACCATTTCCCAATTACTATCTCACACATCCGGCATTGCAGATTACGAGCCTTATTTTAGAAAAAACTGGAATCCTTCCGTGATTGCTTACAACAAAGACATTTTAAATTACTTTAAAACTGAAAAACCAAAGCTCTTAAGTCCCGTAGGTGAAAAGTATCATTACTCGAACTCAGGATATATTATGCTTGCAGAGATAGTAAACGCAGCTAGCGGCTCTACTTTAGAGAAATATTTAACTAAAAAAGTATTTCAGCCAATGCAAATGAAAAGCACTTATTTTATTGGTCGAGATAGCATTTGGGATAAAAATAATTACGCTCCTGGATACATGTTTAGCTTATCCGAATGTAAAAATGTAATCCCAGAAACTTTACCAAATAATGACTACTATCGTTTTCTAAGCGGACGCTTAGGATCAGGACGACTATCGTCAAGTATAGATGATTTAATAAAGTGGGATGCGTTTTTATATGATGATTCGATTTTAAATGCTTCTTCAAAAGAAGTCGCATTTAGCATACATCCACCAACAATAGATTCATCTGATTATGGTTATGGCTGGCATATTTCAAACGATACTATTAGAGGGAAAAACGTGTTTCACACTGGAAGTTGGGCGGGAAACTTAACATCTATAACTCGTTATCTTACAACCAAAGATTTTGTTATTATTGTCAACAACACCCACAATACAGCATACAACAAAGAAATTCGTATTGCAGTAAATGACTTTCTAAAAGGAAAACCGCTTCAACTACCTAAAGTAAAAGCAAGTGAATTATTCAAAAATTCAGCTTGTCAATTAGATTTAAGTATGATTCCAAAATGGTACGCTGAAAATAGAGACATCTATTGGGATATTTCAAACTTGGAAATACTTCAAAAAGAATATAATAAGATTGGGGAAGCAAATAAAACTGCTATGGTTAAATCAATAATTAATCTAATTCGATCTAGTAACAAATCTTAACTTAATTGGGAATTTACGTTTTTATACTTTAAAGGCAAATTTACTTAACTCTACTGTAAAAGGTTAAAATACAAAATAGTAATACCACCGAGATATGTCATGTTCGTTGTCACGACTTTTTAAGTTGGACAACTTTCATTTAACTGCATTTCTAAGTAGCGAATAATTACTAAAACAATAAATACGTAGTAAAAACTGTAGATTTAGTTAGATTCTATTCACCGTCAAACTTATTGTAATAAAAATCAACTATCTAATTTGAGATAGTAGTGCTGCTATTTAACAATACCAAAATCTGAAAAAGTATTATTAGAATTTCATAAAAAATAAACAGTTGACATTTAATAATCTATCAGTCAATGTAATTTAAAATTCATAAGAAATAAATGCTAATTCCTAGCTCAAAAACCTCCCGAAGTATTAAAGTAAAACTAAATTTAATGAAAAAAATAACAATACTATATGCAGTATTTATATTGATTTTTATCGGTTGTAAATCGTTGAAAAAAGAAATCAATGCCGATATTCTTATAAAAAACGGAACCGTATACAATGGAATTGACAATGCATCTAGTCAAAAATCAATTGCAATAAAAGGAGATAAGATTCTTTACATAGGTGATGAAAAAAAAGTAATAATAAAAGCTTTTAAAACGATTGATGCAACTGGATTGCTCGTTTCACCGGGTTTTATAGATCCACATACCCATGCTGATGCAGATTTAAGCAATCCTGAAACATCACATAATAAACCATTTCTATTTCAGGGACTTACAACTGTAGTTATAGGCAATGATGGCTCTAGCTATTATCCTATATTAAAATATAAAAATTTATATGAACAACAAGGAATTGGTACTAACGTAGTTTTACTTGTTGGTCACGGGACAATTAGGAATGAAGTTATCGGCAACAGTGACAGAAAAGCCACTACTGCAGAAATTTCAAAAATGCAAGCGCTTGTTCAGCAAGAGATGGACTCAGGCGCTTTTGGACTTTCTACGGGTCTATTCTACGCACCTGGCAGTTATGCAGATACAGCGGAAGTTATCGCGCTAGCAAATACAACTGCTTTAAATAATGGAATCTACGACACACACTTAAGAGATGAAAGTTCGTATTCAGTGGGCTTAATCCCTGCTATCCAAGAGGCCATAGAAGTAGGTAGACAAGCTAAATTACCCATTCACATCTCACATATTAAATGCTTGGGCGTGGATGCTTGGCACCAAAGCGATTCTATAATAGGAATTATTAGTGCAGCGCGAAAAGAGGGAATTAATGTCACCGCAAACCAATATCCCTACGATGCATCAGCCACTAGTCTGAAAGCAGCCGTCGTACCTCGATGGGTAGAAAGCGGCGGTTTAGATTCTATGTTTATTCGATATAATAATCCAAGATTAAAACAGCGCATTCTTCAAGAAATAAAAATCAATATAGCCCGCAGAGGAGGACCAGAAAAGTTGTTAATCATAAACTCTGATGACAATACAATCGCTGGAAAAAACTTGTTGGAAATCTCAAAAATTTTAAACAGTTCTCCAGCGGAGTCAGTATTTGCTATTTTAAAAAAAACGCAAGCAAAAGTTGCCTCGTTTAATATGATAGATGATGACATTTCAAATTTCATGAAGCAAGATTGGGTGGTGACGGGATCAGATGGAGGTTCAGGACATCCAAGAAAATATGGAACCTTTCCTCGGAAATATAATAAGTATGTGAAAGAAGAAAATAAAATTCAAATAAATCAATTTATAAAAGCAAGTACCTCAAGAACTGCTGATTTACTGAAAATCACAAATAGAGGAACATTAAAAGAAGGCTATTTTGCTGATATCATTATTTTCAATCCCGAAACCTTTAAAGACAAAGCTGATTACGAGGATGCCTTTCAGCTCGCTGAAGGTTTGGAATATAGTATTATTAACGGTGTAATTACAATAGAAAAAGGAAAAGCAACAAACGTTTTACCAGGTATAATTTTAAAAAAGTAAAAAAAATGAAAAATTCAATTCTGTCTCTGCTCTTAGTTTTTGTAGCTACAACTTACTCACAAAATATAAAATTACAGAGTACTTCTAAAGAAACAGCTCGCAAAGGAGACATCGTCAGCACAATCATAAATGATACTAAAAGCTTCTATCACATTGATTTCGTTAACTATCCTTCTAATGATAAAAGTCTTTCTATTGGTGTTTTCGATTCTGGCACTGGAGGCTTAACCGTTTTAAAAGCTATTATAAATTATGATCAAAACCATAACACCAATCATGAATCAGGTAGCGATGGAATTTTAGACTTCAATAAAGAAAGTTTTATTTATCTAGCCGATCAGGCGAATATGCCTTACGGAAATTATGCATTAGAAAACAAAGACGACTTATTAAAAGAACATATTATTAAGGACGCTCAGTTTTTATTAGGAAATAAATATTACGCTGACTATGATGATTCTTCTTTTAATACTGATAAAAAACCAGTAAAAGTAATAGTGATTGCGTGCAACACAGCAACCGCTTATGGCAAAGAGGAAATAGAAGCATTCCTAAAAAAAGCTAATTCAAAAATTAAAATTATAGGTGTTATTGATGCAGGTGTTCGTGGCGTATTAGAAACTTTGAAAAAGGATGAAGACGCAATAATTGGTGTTTTAGCAACAGCTGGAACCGTTTATTCGAAAGGGTATGAAAACACTATTTTAAAATTCAAAGATGAATTAGGATTTTTAGGTAAGATTGAAGTTTTTTCTCAAGGAGGTGTAGGAATTGCAGAAGCAGTAGATGAGGAAGCAGATTACTTCGTTAAAAATCTTAAAAAACCGCGACAAGAGTACAAAGGACCAGCGTTAGATGGTGACGTCAGAATTGAAAAAGCACTTTTCGACATTTACAATTTCAATTATGATGATAGCAAAATGCTCTGTGATACTAAAAATGCAGATGATTGTTCGATTTTACAAATTAATGATCCTGAAAATTATGTGCGCTACCACCTAGTAACTCTACTGGAAAATATTAGAAAATCAAAAACGAAAAATAAATTGAAATCTATTATTTTAGGTTGTACACATTATCCCTATTTAATTAATGAAATAACGAAAGTGTTGAATGAATTGTATAATTATAAGAGTAATGATACCATTTATTTATACCGAGACTTTATGATTGAGGACATCAAATTAGTTGATCCAGCAGTAAATACCGCTAGAGAATTATATGATTATCTAAATCAAAAATCATTATTTAATCCAAACGGTGACCTGAAGAACAGTGAGTTTTACATTAGTGTACCAAATAAAGAAAATAAAAATACTAAAATCGATGCAGAACAACGTTTTTCATATCACTATAAATATGGCAGAGATTCAGGTGAAATCCAAGAATATGTAAAAATAGTGCCTTTTAGCAGAGCTAATATTTCTAATGATATTTTAACACGATTAGAAAATCAAACGCCTCATGTATTCCAACTGATGAAAAGTTTTAATGAGTCGAACGAAAAAGTAAAATTTTTAAAAGAGAAAAATAAAATTTAAAGAATTGGTCCAGAATATGCGTCGACACTGAAATACAGGCATCTGAATTTTTGTAATATAACTTTGGAAATTACTACAACTATTTACTAAAAATTAAACATTTGTGCTTAGGTCAATTGTAGTTCGACAAAAGTTTTTGTAACGAACGAAAAAAATAATTTCGAGAAAGTATTAAAAATTCAACTAGCCAAAACAAAATAGTATTTCATCAAAAATTAATAACAAAAAACCAAAGGGAGATAAATTTTAATTATTAAAATTTATCTCCTTTTTAGTCAACTAAAACTTTCCTTGTAAAAATTTTCTTTTTATTAGTCAATTTCACAATATAAACTGCATATTTTGGATTTACATCAAATTGATGAATGCTACTTCCACCTACTTTTTTATTAATTAATAGTTTGCCTAACAAGTCGAAAATTTTCACATCAGTGACACCTTCAATCAAAGTTAAATCAATACAAACTTTTTTATCTTTATAATAAATCTTTGCTGCTAAATCCTCAGTCTCTTGTTCAACAGGAGCAAAGTGAATGATAAATCGGTCTTCTACGTCTTTTAACGTTGCTTTAAATTCGTATTTTGGATTAGCTTTTAAATCTATTATCTTTTTTGTTTTTTTATCTTCTAAAAACAGAATCCCAAAATCTGCGCTATCAACACCAATGCTTAAAGAATAATTGCCATCTTTTCCTGCTTTGAAGTTTATTGGAACACTTTTGTTTTCTGTTGTGCTTGTTAAATATCTAACGGATAAATCGTTATTCAAATCAGTAAAATATGCAGATGGTGCCTCGTCATTTCTACTAAACAACTTAAACGCTCCTGGTTCATTTTTTGGATAACCAAATTGAAGTAAAACTTCATCATAACCGTATGTTTCGTTTGACGAAAATCTAACAATTAAGTTTTCTGATATGGTCTTTTTTAATCGCATCCAGCTATTCGCTCCATTATTGTTCCTTACTGCATTTGAAGTACCAATATTTCCACTTGTAGCCGCTCGCACAAAATAACCTTGAGTTGGCGCAATGTATTGCGTAACACCATTCGTTCCTGCAGAGCTTAAGGAATTGTAAACTCCGTAATTATTAGAAGCTGGATTCCAAATCCACATATCATAACCTCCACCTGATTCTACTAAATCAGATCGTGACCAACCTAAAGTTGATTTCCAATCCATAGAAGATGGGTAAGGATTTCCAACCAAATTAAAACCGCGAACCGTTGGATCAAGACTAGTAGCAGTATTGGTAATGGGATAGCTTATATTGCCATTGTTCAATAAACCTATAAATTCTTTAGTTGGATTTAATGCTTGAGTAGAATAGAGATATCCTCTTCCTTTTACAAAACTTAAACTAGCATGTATTGATGTCCAAGTGGGTGCAATCGTATTATTTAAAATATAAGTCCAGCAAGGTGTAGGCTCGTTCCAAATATATAAATCATAACCAGTTCCATTACCGTAAGTTCCGGTTGGCAGCCATGTTGTACCTGCTAACACTTGATCAGAAACTGGAGCTGAAAGAAAGTGCCAATCTTCTTTATTGCCACTAATATATCTTTGCATAGTTGCCGGTACATTATCAGAATTATGATTTAATGAAGCAGTACCCGCAGAGCTGGATTTTAAAACAAGACCTGCTGTTCCACCGTTATTATTAATAGATCCTGTGACAGTAAGCGTATTTGCTGGATCAATAAAAAGTTTTTTTCCGCTATTGATTAATAATGTTCCCGCAACATTAAGATTCGAAGCATTCATAACCGTTACACCTATTCCATTATTAACAGTCAGATTATTATAATTTCCAGATACAGCATTTTGAGCAGCATCTACATTGTATACGACAGTTCCTCCCCAGTCTTTATCAGATGGAAATGGAGTTAAACTTTTTGATACTGGAACAGCCGTAATCAATGTTCCTGTGTTTGAAATCGCATTACTTATTGATAGGATATTACTATTCATATTGAGCGCACCAGAATTAGTAAAATTACCTACACATGTTAAATCTCTTAATGTTGACACAGTTCCTCCCGTATTAGAAACGGTTAAATTCTTCAGTAATAATGGCGTTGCTGTACCACCAATAATTTGGGAAGCGATTCCGTTCATTTCTAATGTACTGCCGGTTGATGCAGTAAAACTTCCGTTACTGGTAAAATTACCACCTACCTGATGTGTAAACGCTCCTGTTGTAAATCCGGCCGTAGGATCAATAATAAAATTGCCTTTGATAGCTAGTGGATTTACCGCCGTTGCACCAGCTGCTCCAGAAATAGTGAAATCTCCATTTATTTTTAGCGGTGCGCTACCTGATGTTGGTAACATAATTTTGTTACCACTATTACTAAAAATTAAATTATGATATCCACTAGTGCCTCCCACTGGATTTATTATCATTTGATTTACACCATTATACTCGATGGTATTAGGAAAAGTGGTTGCATTAAGAAAACCATTATTTGTAAGTGCACTCGCTATTCTAGTAATGGCTCCACTTTGAGATATAAGTGTTCCACCTGAATTTATAATTAAATTATTAAAATTAGTAGTACCTGAAATCGTTGCTGCAGCTCCAGAAAAATATACTGTAGCGTTACCTGCAGTAAATCCTCCATTATTAAGCCAAGCATTTGCATTTCCTGCAACAGTGATATCGTAATTACCTGCCACAAGAGTAGCTCCTGAAGCGATCTCTAATGTTTTTATAAAAGCAGGAGCAGTCAACGGTAGTAAATTGCGGTATGGCGCTAAGTCGCCATTATTATCTGACGGCAAGCCTGATGGATTGGGAATTAAAACCGCATTATCTGGATTTGGCACACCACCATTCCAATTTCCTGGTAAACTCCAATCTCCATCATACGAGGCCGACCCGTTACCAGTCCACGTATGAACGTTAACATTAGTATAACCTAAACTCCATTGTTTCACATCAAAAGATGTTGAAGGCGCCAAGAAATTGATAGCAGGCCCTGTTAACTGCGTGTAATTATTTGTAGCATCATTTCCGTTTTGATTACGTGGAAAAGATTTTACAAAATTATTTACAGCTAAGTTTGGGTCATAACCATCCCAGAATACGAGCTGCTTTTCATCTGTTTCTGTACCGTGTAATTCACTGTCTAAGTAATGTAGTTTTACAACCATTCTATCGTTCCCACCAGATTGAGCAAAGCTATAATATCTTTTTATGGCGCTCGATCTCCATGAAGGAGCAGAACCAAGTACAATTTTGCTACTCACCCAAGTTGGCTTGGTATTTCCTGCAACATCTAGAAAATTGATTGTGGTATATGGGTTTCCAAAATCATAATCCTGTCTGTTGTTGAATATATGTTCTCGACGTACAATTCCTGAAACGTCGCCCATACCTGTAGTCGCCGCAAATGGGCCCATATTTAAGGTAGCAGATCCACTCATGTTTAAAGCACCTTTAACTGCAGTTGGATTTCCTATGATTAAATTTAAATTGCCCTCTAATAATAAATTAGTAGTACTATTTACGCCTGCAATATTATTAATTGATAAATTATTAAAAGTTGTCAAATCAGTACCCGAAATAGTTTGTGCAAAAATTCCATTTAACAAAATTGTAGTTCCAGTAACAGCCGTAAAAGATCCATTATTAATAAAGTTTCCTGCTATTTCATGATCAAATGCACCTGTATAAAAATTGGATCCAGAACCTATTGATAATGCTCCTCCTATGTCTAATATATTATTCGCAGTAACAGTAGCCATTCCAGAGAGGTTTAAATCGCCTACAATATTAATTTCTTCGCTTGGCATTGTTTTGACATCTGTTCCGCTTAAACTCAAATTATAATAGCCCGCAAGCACGCCGTTTGGATAAACTACATTTTGTGTAGCACCATTATAATTTATTGTGTTTAAAAATGACGTAGCATCTAGAACACCGTTGTTCGTTAGTGTTCCTGCAATACCCATAGTACTATTTACCTGTGGAATCAAGCTCGCGTTAGAATTAACTATTACATTATAGAAATTAGTATTACCACTGATTTTCAAATCAATATCGGTGAAAACAACAGCACTCGTGCCTGCATTAAATGTGCCACCTGTATTTTGCCATACTATTTCACCACTTCCATTGTATAAATAAAATTCTGATTCTGGTCCAGCATTCAAAATACCTGCATTTTGAATAATCAATTGATGAGATTCAGCCAATGGAGGTAATAACGGATCGTAAATTGTTGTAGTCGCGTTTGGTATTATCATTCTAGTGAACTTATTTGGATAACTATTTGGAGTCCAGTTAAAAGGATTATTCCAAGCAGTAGATTGGGAACCATTCCAAGTGATAATTGGATTTTCTGTTGCTGACAAAGCAATTTCCGTTTGACCAAAAGTGGAAGGTCTTGCTGCAATACTTACGTTCTTTAAATCAATACTATTATTAGATTCGTCTTTAGAATTGTATCCATACTCAACTAAAGTTGGTTTTGGCAATCCTATGGCGCCAAAAAACACTAATTGTGATTCATCTGCACCATTTAGTTCTGAATCCAAATAATTTAACTGTATAGTAGCGAAGTTACCACTTGCGCCTATTTGTGCTAAATCATATACTCTTTTAACAGCAGAAGCTTTCCAAGTAGGGGCATTACCAATTTTAGTTTTCACACTTACTTCTGATGGCTTTGTTCCAGCTGCACCAAAAATAATCAAGGTCTTACTATTACCAAAAGTATAAGGTTGATTTGTTACAAAGGTATGAGCGCGTTTTACAATTCCCGTTACATCTCCCCCACCAGTATTTATTGCATCAGCAGTTAACAACAACGTGTTAATTCCCATGTCTAAACTACCAAAATAATCCGTTGCATTATCACTTTGTAGATCTAAAGTACCATTGACAGTTATGTCTTTAGTCGCTGTAACCCCATAGCTATTCAAAACCACTAAGTTGTTAAATTCTGTATTGGTCGCTGTACCTGATATATTTTGTACTGCCGTCAAGCCATTCAATACAAATGTACTCGCTGCGGTATTCAATGCGCCATTATGGATAAAGTTTCCTCCAACTGAATGGGAATTAGCACCAGCATCAAAGCTAGTATTTGCACCCAATGACAAATTACCTACTATTACCATACTGGAAGGAGTAGTAACACTTACAGTCCCCGCCAAAGTTAAATTCCCTAAAATAGATAAGTTTGTCGCAGGTAATGTTTTTATACCGCTTCCGCTTAAAGTTAAACTCGAATAGCGATTCGTCGCAGCATCCGGGATAACAACATTTTGGTTGGCTCCATTGTACTCAACGGTAGTTAAATTTCCATCCCAAGCCGTTCGCCAAACTCCATTATTATTCATGGCACCGGCTATTCGCATAATACTTTCGTTATTCATCAATAAAGTAGCGTCGATATCTACTGTAACATTATAAAAACTAGTCGCTCCAGAAATATCTGCCGAATCATTTTTGAAGATAACTGTACTTGTATTTGGATTAAAAATGCCACCTTCATTAAACCAAACATTAGCACCGTCTATTAACGTCATTTGAGCATTCGCAACAGCATTTAACGTACTACCACTTTTTAATTTTATAGTTTTAATTGTGGTTGCAATAGGCACAGTAGGGTCGTAAGCTGTTGTCGAGGCGTCTGGAATTATGATATTCACAAAATCTGATGGTGCTCCATTAGGTGTCCAATTATTAACGGTAGTCCAAGAAGTGCTAACGGACCCGTTCCAAGTTAGTGTTTCAATTTCATTTGAACTAAGTACAAGCTCTAATGCTCCGAAGGTAGATGGAAAGAATGCCATATTAATATTGGACAACTTAACCCAATTTTCAGTTGTATTGATACTGGCACGACCGTGTTCAAATAAAATACCTGGAGGATTTCGATATGAGAAAAAGACCAACTTACTTTCATCATTATTATTGAGCTCTGAATCTAAATACCCCGCTTTAATTGTTGCCGCAGTTGGACTCGTACCAACGGCTCCAGTTTGAATAATGGAATATATCCTCTTTACACCACTTGTTTTCCAAGAGGTAGTGCTTCCAATCGATAATTTAACACTCATAGAAGTTGGTAACGTTCCAGTGTTTTCAAAATATATTACCATATTTTTATCATTAAAAGTATAGTCTTTATTATATGAAAGACTGTTTCTTTGAACGATACCTGTTAAGTCACCATCACCTATAGTGATAGCATCTTCACCCATTGTAATGATTTTTGTACCAGTTTCTAGACTTCCTTTTGATTCTGATGGATTGGCACTTAATAGATTTAGAATTCCTGTAACTGTAAGATCACTATTAGAGGTCACCCCCGTTTCATTGTTAATGGTAAGATTAGGAATAGTATTCAAAACAAATCCTCCATCAGAGATCGTTTGGAGCTCATCGCTCTCAAAAATCACAGTCGATCCTTGGACAGTAGCATCTAGTTGTCCTCCATTAGTTAGGTACAAATCACCACGAAGCGTTAATTGTTTACCATTTACTATAAATTTATAAGTAGATTGTCCATTTACCAGACTACCTACTATTCGGTTTTGATCTAAAACA
This sequence comes from Flavobacterium sp. PL12, assembly GCF_039123485.1. Classification (NCBI taxonomy): domain Bacteria; kingdom Pseudomonadati; phylum Bacteroidota; class Flavobacteriia; order Flavobacteriales; family Flavobacteriaceae; genus Flavobacterium; species Flavobacterium sp. PL12. Next base: position 21,187 of record NZ_JBANDI010000003.1, on the reverse strand, counting down.
CAATCTCTAAGAGGAGAAGCAGCAAAAACAATTGATGCTTCTTCTAATGGAACGGAACCCGCAGACCAGTTACCAGCGGTATTAAAATTAGTACTAACTGTTCCTAACCAACTGTTAGTATTGAATTCCCAAGCTCCAATATTTGGCGGAATCCCACGGGCTGTTTGAGCATAATCAAGAGCGACACCTGTTCCTGTTGTTCCAATAGTAGAAGTATTTACTTTATAATCAGCAGCTGTTAATCCTCCTGCATTAGAAAAACCTGGGTTGCTATTGTTACTGTTTTCATCTTGACCGCTTACAATTGGCAACGAAACTACATTGCTTCCATTATAGTTTCCAATCACTCCACCTGTACCTGATGCCCAATAAATATTGTAATCCAAGGTCAAATTGCCTGATCCTCCATAGTTTAGAAAAGCAGCATAATGCGCACTTGCTCCTGAAGAAGTCGTTCTAAAATTAGAAAAAATATTGTTTCTAATATCTTTTATTGCGTTCCCGGCTGCTTCGTAATAAGCAAACGATTTATTTGTAATTCCGATACCTAAAGATCCATTAATATATACCGTATTAAAATAAAGACTAGAGTTATTACCGCTCGTTCCGTCACTATAAATTCCGTAAATTGCTGTGGATGTGTTCCCTCCTAAAGTTACAATATTGTTCGCAAACGTAGCTGTCCCTTGGCCAATTCGAATGCCATAAATATTTGCATTAGTTGAACTAGCATTAACGGATAGATTTCTAATAAAATTTCGATTCACTAAATTTGTTCCTGTACTCCCGGTAAACGAAATACCCGTGATGTACCCTGCTAGACTAGAATTAGTATTTGATAAGTTGTAAATCACGGTCTCCGTCACGGTATTTACAGAAGTACTTCCTATCATTTCGACCCCACTTACCGTTGCAGCACTTGTACCTAATGCAGTGCTCATCAAATCGTGAATACTATTTTTTACTAAAGTTGATGTCCCCGCAGTCGTGTAAACTCCCGCCGTTGTAGATGCTTGCACACCGGTATAGGCATTGCTTAAATTCAAAATTGAATTACTAGTCAAATTATGAGTTCCTAGAGATTTTAAATAAACCCCAATCAAATTTTGACCTAGTGTTGCAGTGCTAGCTGTAGAAATTGATGCAATACTATTTGGTGTGGAGGTACTTCCTATAACATTTTGAGTAATATTTATTGTACCTGCGACTCCCTCTTTTTTATAAATTCCAGCAAAATTGTGTGCTGCAGCGGTACTGCTACCGTATAATGAAATAGAACCAATATTATTTTTTGAAATAGAAACAGTATTGGCGCTACCAATGTATATTCCATACGAGTCTGCAGTAGTATTTGTGGTCAAGGTAATAGATCCCGTTCCTGTCGCTGCACCAAGTATATTTCCTGTTACCGTACCAATATTGACAGTCCCAGCGTTTACTTCTATACCTCGCCATGGTGTTACACTTGAAGTTGTATAATTAAAATTTTGAATTGAATTCAACTGAATTGAACTTGGAGTGATAGATCCAACATTTAAATACATACCTCTAAAACTATGAGCAGTATTTGCATTAACCGTCCATGCTCCACCGCCATTTAAGGCTGCTTTTCCTCCTATATAATTTCCTGAAATCAAGAAATTATTTCCGTTCACATCATCAATAAGGATTGCGGTATAAACATGAGGACCAGTTGCTGGAACCATGTTATTCGTTTCATAAAAACTGTTATTAGAAATAGTCCAATCTGATGAGTTTGAGCTCAAATTGATTCCATTTGAAGAACTATTACTATTTATAAAATCGAAGATAGAATTGTATCGTATTACATTGGAACTATTTTCTCTGCCTACCGTTCCAAGAGAATGAATTGCATTTATAGGTCTATTTCCAGTAGCATTGGTGATCGAATTATATTCTAAAATATTATTGTCATTACCATTACCGCTAGCTGAAGTAGCAAATTCAATAAGTCCGTTTGTAGCACTATTTGAAGAACCGCTCACATTTAAATATTTTAAGCTATTGGATTCCGCTGAATTACTCAATCGAATAGTCGCTGTACCACTACTGTTTGAAGTGCTAGTATTTACGATGCTCATACTTTTTAATGATCCCATCTGGTTCACACGTCCATCAATTGTTACATTATCGGCTCCATTTAAATGAAGCATTGGTGCTCCTGCAATATCTCCAGAAACATAAATTCCCGCTTTTGTTGGATACATTTTTAACGAAGTCCAAGCCCCTTGATTAAGTGTGGCGGTAGCATCTTCAATAGTACTTCCAATAATTGTCACGATTACATCTTTACCTGCTTGGTCATGACTATTAATCGCGGCAAAAGCTCCCGAAACTTTACTAAAACTTCCATTACTTAACGTATTAGAATTTGAGACTATTACGTTTGGCAATTTCCCATCAAATTCATCGGCTCCTATATCTGGTGCAGAGCCAGCGCCATTATTTTGAACTGCATATCCAGTATTACCGGCTCTGATCTGATCTTCAAAATCGGTAGTGATTCCAGCAATATTAACCCCTCCGCTTTCGATAAATGTAATATCATTGTTAAGTATTTTTAAAAAGTCAGCACTAGATCCTGTTGTACTTATAAACTGTGGATTTTCAGATACCGAAAATCGATCTCTAGGAGCCATTGTACCCGCCGTATAAAGGCCTGACTTATAATCTGTTATGTCTTTAGGTGAATTGGTCCCATTCGAATAAATTAAATTAGTAAAGCTTGGAATCCCAGCATAAAATAAATTATTATTAGATAATAAGCTGTAATTATTGAGAGCTAAGGAGGCGCCCGAACTTTGTCTAAAAGCAACGGTAAGTCCGCTACCGTTAGCGGATGAAAGATTTACAATAATATTGTTTCTCATATTTAATGAACCAGTACTTGCATTAGTACTTGCTGCATGAAAAATTCCAGAAGTACCAAAATTTGCTCCGGTTGAGTTAGCATTTAAATAAATACTATTAAAATACACATTGGTTATCGATCGTGGACCTGTATTTGTAATACTAATTGCTCGCACGTTATCCGGCACATTTGCTAATGGTGCCATTATAGCTCCAATTCGATTGTTATAAATCGTTGTAACTTGATCGGCTATTTTTCCCGATACAAGTATACCATTTACCGTTCCAGATGAAAGACTTGTTGACGATGATATAATGTCATAAATTTTATTTTGATAAATTGCAGTACTAGAACCTCCATTAACTCCAATTCCGCTGACATTTCCAGTAGTTATGTTATTAGCTTCAAGACCGTAAATAGTATTTTGATAAATGTTTTTTGCTGTTCCATTATTTACAGCAATACCATTTACTATTGAAATAGTGGGCCCTGCAGAAACCAAGGAATTAATAGTGTTAGAATAAATTTTGTCATTCCCTGCTCCGGTTGCTATTCCATAGATTGAACCTAAACTATTAATATTTCGAATAATATTACTTGTAGTTGCGTTGGCAGTACTGTTAACATTAACGTTCAATGCCGTAATTGTGCCCGTTCCTCCATTCCAATTTTCAAAGATATTTCCAGATATTGTTTTGTTTACTAATCCTGTACCAGCATCCGTGTTTACCCAACCCGATATCGTAGCTATTCCATTTATAGTGATATTAGAAAAATTATTATTGTTATTATTTACAACCACATTGCTATTATTGGTGGCTGCTGTACTAGTAAACAAAGTCAATATTCCACTTGCTGCAGCGCGTGTAAATGAAGTTACAATACTGTTGTTGTTCACGTTTTGGATTCCGTTTACAGGCATTATCACACTGTTAGCTATAAACGTAATCGTTCCTATTGTATTTACATTTAATGCTGTAAAGGTGTTACCACTAATTGTTTGAGATAAAGTAGTAGCCGAGTTAGATAGGTACGTATTAAAATTTGTTCCCGCAACTGCATAAGTAATTCCTGTTATATCATTGTTTTGAATCGACAAAGCACAGTTTGCAGATCCACCACTATTGCTTATTCCTGTTAAAGTACTTGAATTAGCCACAACATAAGTCACTAAGCCACCCGCAGCATTTCCTAATTGATTGTTTTCAATAGTGATTTGAGACAAAACTGCTCCACCATTTGAAATTGCTGTAACGGTTCCAGTCGCTACAGACTTGGTGAAATTTCTAATTTTGTTTCCAGTGATTGCTAGCGTTGTAGCAATAGCAGTATTTGATATGCCTCCTAGTACTCCTGTACCAGTATTTGTCGCTGCAATTATAGAGTTATTAGCAATTGATACTAGTGCAGATGCTCCGCTATTTAAAATACCATTTAAAACAGAGGCACCAGTACCATACGAACTAACATTTTGAATGGTATTACCGTTAATAGTGATTCCCCCAGTGGCTAAATTATATATTCCATTCAAAGTACAAACTCCTGATGTAGTTACTCCTAAAGTACCTATTGCGATTGAATTTGCCGTACTCGTACTTCCAATTGTATTATCTGCTACTGTAAATTGTCCACCACCAGCGGTATTTATCCCGTGAAAAACGTAACCTACATTTGCAGCTCCCGTTGTATTAATTGAACCAATCGTATTATTTTTTATATTAACCGTACTTGTTGACGTGCAATAAATACCTGAAAGATAATTGCCCGCAATACTAGAACTTACCGTTATTGATCCATTTCCTGTTGTCTCACCAATTGTATTACCTGTAGTAGTGCCAATATCTAGGTTCCCACCTAACACCAATATTCCAGTGAAAATTCCAGGAGCTGCAGTAATCGCCCTGCTAACAGTATTGGACAAATTAATTCCTGCAATTTTATTTCCTTGAAGACTTGATGACGATTGTGTTCCAACATTCATCTCTATTCCAAAAAAGCGATTATTAGATACTCCATTATAAGCGGTTGTTCCTGTAGCTGTTGCAGAGGCATACCCTATTGTATTATTTATTATCGAATAATCTACTCCCGAGGGAGTTGTAATATAAATTCCTCGGTAAATATTTCCTATTTCAGCAGTTCTGGTAGCCGTTTGAAAAAGTTTATTTCCCGAAATGGTCCAAGCTGAGCTATTTGCTGCAACAAAAATTCCGTTTGAAGCTAATGTAATATTGTAATAATCCTGAATATTATTATTGCTAATGATAATTTTACTATTGTCAATCAAGAGGGAACTACCTGAAGAATAGATCGCATTAGTTGGTAAATTAGTCCCAACCGATTTGATCGTATTACCTACAATTGAATTGTAAACATTACCTATAGATGCGCCGGTAGAGAATAATACCGTACCAGAAGACACTAAAGTTGAAGCTCCTTCGACAGTACAATTTCGTACCGTATTATTGGTCGCATCATTTATGAAACGAATCGTACTTGTACCTGCGGTATTGGCAGTACTAGCATTTGAAATAGTCAATGAGTTTCCACCGGTTTTTAAGCCGTCGATTACCACATAATCGGCACCATTAAAATTAAGTAATGCTCCACCAGCGACCGTTCCAGATAGTGTTCTAGCAGCACCTCCACTTGGAGATATTGTCAATGTATTAAAATCGGCACAACCATAATTTAGTTGACTCAATGAAGTAGTCCCAGGTTCTACAATATCGCTTATTATATTGGCGGCTAAATTACCTGAAAGACCTTTAGTATTTAATTCGGCAAACAAACCGCCGATACCCGTAAGAGTAGGATAAGTTCCGCCCGTACCTACGGTTACGGTTCCATTTAATCCAGCCAAAATTGCAAAGCTGTTGATGGTACCACCAATAGGAAACGCGTTTGAAGTCAAAGCCACACTTGCAGGCGCATTAGCGTAAACACCCGTATTGATCCCAACATAGGGCGTTGGTGTAGAAATGTCTTGGGCTGTAATAAAATACTGAACAACATCACCAGTAGTAACACCACCAAAAATTAAATTGTAATTAATTGAAAAACTAAATGGACTTGAAGTACTCGTTGATTCAATATATTTCCAGCCATTTGCGGTGTTGTCATTTGTAGTTGCTAGCGTATTGCTATTTGTCGACTTCTTAAAATAAATTCTAGGGCGTGTACCCGTCGTAACATTTACACCAGTTGCATCAGTGATGATCGCCGATATTGTTTTGTTGCTCAAACAGCTATTGTTGGTCAAAGCGGTATAGGTTATCGAAGGAGGAGAAGCATCAATAGCCACATAATCATTTTCATAAGCTCCCATATCTGGTGCGGAGGTACTTGCACCAGCATACCCTGGATTTCCTTGACGAACAACTCCTAAGTAATCTACTTCATAATCAGCAATGTTAACTGCTCCACTTTCTATTTGAGTAGGAATAGTTGTGCTTACTTTCAAGAAATTGGCATTAGAGCCCGCTGTGCTAATAAAATTTATATTTTCAGTAACGGATACTTGATCACGTGGTGCGATAGTTCCTGCAGTAAAAATTCCGCTTTTATATTGCGTAAAGTTTTGCGCAGTGCTCGTACCGTCACTGTAAACTAAATTAGTTGTTCCAGGATTTCCTGCATAAAACAAATTGTTTTTTGAGGTGATAGCATAATTATTCAATGCACTCGCCGTACCTGCACTACGTCTAAAGGCAACAGTGGTTCCTATTCCTTTGGGTGTAGAAACATTGATTATAATATTATTTCGAAGATTTAATGCAGCTGTTGTAGATGTTGTACTTGCCGTATGATAAATACCTGAAGACCCAAAGTTTGTACCGCTAGAAGCAGCCGCGTTTAAATAAATCGTGTTGTAATAAACGTTGTGTGTAGATGTAGTCCCTGTCGAGATAAAACCCAAACCACGAATCAAGTCGGTTCCAGTAGCTACACTAACTCTTAAATCACCAATAATATTATTGGTGACATTCGTCGTTAAAGAAGTTGTAGCACCCGAAACTTGAATACCATATATCAATCCACTTGAGACTGCAGCACTTGATGATGAAATGTCATAGATTTTATTGCGATCTATATTGACTGATGACCCACCTATTACCCAAATTCCAGATATTGTACCAGTAGTGTTGGAATTCGCAGTGATTCCAAAAACTTTATTTTCATAAATATTTACTGTACTTCCAGCAGAGATTAAAATCCCACGAACAGACCCAGTGGTTAAACTATTTCCGGTAAGATTTGAAATCGTATTTTGATAAATATTTTTAAGTGTACCTGCCGTAATATTTATTCCCGAAACAATCGTATTTGCAGGACCGCCTGTTGAAGTTAAATTATTAATAGTGTTTAGATAAATTTTATCATTTCCAGCGGCTGATATAATTCCATATAAAATTCCATTGCTGATAATGTTTTGAATGCTATTGTTATACGTTTTATTTGTTTCACTAGTGATATTGACGTTCAGTGCGGTGATTGCTCCTGTACCACCTGTCCAATTTTGAAATGTATTATTGTAAATAGTTTTGTCTACATTACCTGTTCCAGCATCGGTATTAATCCAGCCTAAAATAGTAGCTGCACCACTTACAGTAATATTAGAAAAATTATTATTACTATTGGTAACTACAACACCCGTATTATTAGTAGCTGCAGTACTTGTAAATAAAGTTATCGCTCCCGCACTAGCAGCTGCATTTCTTACAAAGCCAGTTACAATGCTATTATTATCAATATTCTGAATTCCATTTGCAGGCATCGCAACACTATTCGAAATGAATGTAATTGCTCCTGTGGTATTTACATTAAGATTAGTAAAAGTATTGTTGCTAATATCTTGTTTTAATGTAGTTGCAGAGTTACTAATATAAGTGTGAGGACTGGAGCCTACTACTTCGTGTGTTATTCCTCTGACATCATTTCTAAGAATGTAAAGTTCACTACTTGCTGCACCTCCAGAATTACTTATCCCAATCATTGTAAGCGTGTTCGCTGAAGTGTATGTCATTAAATTACTAGTAGCGTCACCTAATTTATTATCATTAATATTGATAGTAGATAATACAATTCCAGAATTAATAATTGCTGTAAAATAACCTCCACTATTCGTTCTTTTATGATCTTTAATTGTATTGTTTGTGATGTTCAGAACATTTACAGCAGCAGTGTTACTAATAGCAAAATAACTAACGGTTGTACTTGTGTGTGTTCCAGTGTTAGTCCCGGAAATAATACTATTATTAACTATATCAACTGTTCCAGAACCTGATGTATTATATATCCCATAATATACAGAAAATCCTGTACCATAAACCGAACAATTTTGAACGGTATTACTGTTTATTGCAATTATACCACTAGCTGCATTGTATATTCCACGAAAAGTACAAGTTGGCGTAAGCGTAGAATTATCGCCAATATTGATAGAATTTGCTGTAATGGCACTTCCTATAACATTGGATGTGATCGTATATTTACCTCCAACTCCTGTAGTGTATATTCCATTGAATGTGTAGCCTACAGTCGCAGCGCCATTTGCAGTGATTGAACCAATTTTATTATTTTTAATTTCAAGAGCACCTGTAGAAGTAGAAAATATTCCGTTTATTAATCCTAAAGAGGTTGTAGATGAAATCTGAATTGCATTATTTCCCGTATTCCCACCAATAATATTAGCAGATGTTGTTCCAATATTTACATTTCCACCAAGCACTGAAATACCTGAAAAGATACCTGCATTGGTTGTTGTGCCTAAAGCTGTAGAAAAATTAATATTGCTAATTGTGTTCCCTTGAACGTTTGAGACTGCAGTTGTTCCAACGTTTATTTCAATAGCTCTAAATAATGTAGATTGTCCTTCATAAGTGCTTGTACCGGTTGCAGTAGAACTACTAAACCCAATGACATTATTATTTACTGTATAATTTACTCCCGAAGCAGTAAGAATATTAATAGCACGGTGGGTTAAACTTGCAGTCGTAGTGGTACGAGTATTCGTTTGATAAAATTTATTGTTCGAAATGTTCCAAGCCGAACTATTTGAAAATAAATAAATTCCGTTAGAAGAGGCTGCAGCATTAAAATAATTATAAATCGTACAGTTACTTACAGTATTCGTACTATTATCTGCACTTACAGAAGAACCCGCAGAATAAATAGCATTGGTAGGAGTCGTTGCCCCATCACGAATGTCACAGAATTCGATAGTATTATTATCGTTCCCCACAGCAATACCCGCACCAAAAACAATTAGACCACTACTTGAAGCTGCAGTTACTCCCTGCAGATTGCAATATCTGATTGTATTTGTAGTGGCATCAGAAATAAATTGAATAACACTACCGCTTGGATTTGTGTTAGAAAAAGTTAAACTTGTACCACCAAGTTGGTTGACACGACCATCAAAAATCACATTGTATGCACCGTTCAAATTGATTAATTGACCTGAAACATTTCCTTCTATTTTTAAATTTGGTGCAATAGGATATACTAATACCGAAGAATATAAAGAAATTCCATTACCAGAATTGTTTAGTGTAGCTGTAGCTGTTTCTGTCGTATTCCCTCTTAATTTGATAGTAATATCACCTTTATGAGTTCCATCATTAATTTTATCAAAAGCTTCTTTTACTGTTGAGTAACATCCGAAAATTGTTCCTGTGGTTGCTTTAACTTCTACTACACCACTACTGATTGTCGCAATAACTTCAATCCTCGTGCTTGTGGTACAACTTGTATTATTAGCTTCAACCCAGTACGATGTAGTCGATGACAAAAAAGGGGTTGTAAAACTCGAACCTGTTCCTATAGAAATGCCTCCAGTTGACGCAGCATACCAATTAATTATTCCAGCCGAGGCAGTCGCATTTAAAACCACACTTCCTATCCCACAACTTGACGCATTTGTAGTTTCGGTGATGGTAGGAACGGGATTAACCGCTAAAGTTGCTGTTGCCATTACTCCGCAAAAATTGGCTTCATTATTAAATTTAATTCGATAACGATTAGCGCTCATTGTAGACGTGACACCATTAAGCGTGTAGGATACCGGTGTTCCGCTTGCCACTGTACCAGATTGACCAACTATGTCAGTATAAGTACTTCCATTATTGGTGCTTACTTGCCATTGATAACTAAGTGAAGTACTTGCCGTTGTCGCTGGGATTGTAGTTAAAATTGCTGCTGTTGCCGTAGCAGAAAAAGTTACATCTTGACCCTCACATGCAGTCTGATTTAGAATAGCTGTCGTAACGTCGACGCTAACTCCTTGCTTATAAGTGCTTTTAGCCCCAGACGTAGCCAGAGGAGTTGCATAATTTGCAGCTAATACTTTACCCGAAGCATCAACCTGCGGTGAGCCAGTAATTCCACCATAAGTTCCATCACCATTCGTATCAACCAAGGCACCATAAGCTTCATTAGCATCAGAGCAACCATCATTATCACTATCAGTATCTAAATAGTTTGGTATTCCGTCATTGTCATTGTCACAACCTAAGACAATTTTACTAATATCACTAGCTGACAAAACTGAAGGATAATGAATTATATCATCTATTAATCCTCCATAATAATTTGCTGAAGAAGCACCAAAAGCGTCTCCATTTGAATAACCGATGTGCTGTACATCAGAATGTGCTGCCAATTCTCCAAAACCAGTTGCCAAGGTTGAAGAAGCTACTCCATCGAGATAAAAAATCACATTTCCGTTGCTATATGTGAGCGCGACATGATGCCATAAACCATCAGCAGGATAAGTAAAAGTTGCCGTATTTACCTGAACACTTGATTTCCGAACTGCTGCTTCTAATGTGGATCCATTTAATCGAACCGCTACACCATTAACAGTATCGCCCTCCTCAAAAATGGTTTGAATTCCGATAAGTGAACTTGGTTTTACCCAAATAGAATAGGAGAAATTAGTAATTGCTTGGTTTAAAAAAGTTCCATTACTGTATTGCAAGTAATTAGACGTCCCATTGAACGACGCAGAATGAGTCCCCTTTTTACTATCTGTAGAAAAAGAAACGGTGCTTCCTGATTGTGCACCATAATTATTTCCAGACAAATCATTGCTGGTATTATCTAGAGGCCAATAGGCATCAAACCCTGAACTCGGCACACAATTATTTTCAATTGCGTTTAATATTCCATCATTATCTGCATCCAAATCGTACAGGTCACTCACGCCATCACCATCTTTGTCATTGGGAATAGTTACAAAAACATCTATACTTCCCGTTTGCGAGCAAACATTAGACAATTTTTCGGTAAGCGTGTAGGTATAACTTGTATTGGTTGTAGGATTGACAGAAATTGTGGAAGTGCTTGCACCTCCGGGACTCCATACAATTATTGGGTTTAATGGAACGTCATCATCATACGTTGGGTTACCATAAAGCACGCCATTTTCAGCACTAGCTGTACTAGCGAGATCTTGAACTGAATTATCAAAGTTGATATATACGTCTAAATCAGCATCTACTACAGGAGCGTTGAGTACGTGATCTTTTTCGATAACAATTTCAGATTGTAACAATGATCTGTTCCAAAGTTTAAAACCATCTATACTACCGTTAAAATAATTATTAGTGCTCGTAGAATTATCAACAAAACGAATCTTAGAATTTGATCCTATAGCTACAGGTCCAGAATGTGCATTTAGTCCGTCTTTTGCTTTTGTTCCTTCATTGTATGCCCCAATAAGCGTACCGTTCAAATAGCCTTTAAAATGATAGCCATCTGTTGCGCTCTGATCAAATACAAACGCAATATTGTACCATTGTCCCGCAACTATAGTAGCATTAGGTGCATTCCAAGACACACCACTTTCCCAAGGCAAGCAATATACTTTTCCCCCTTGAATGTACATCGACAGCCCATTACTAGCACCACCTTCATTATACAAGACCTGACGTGTAGTCACATCATTAGCTTTAAACCACAACATAACCGTACGATACTCTGTGGTACCAAGATTGATTAAATTAGAGTTGGAAACCCCTACATAGTCAGATGTTCCATTTAACTTAATGGATTTATTAGCAAAATTTAGTCCAATGCTAATGCTTTGACCTGCAATAATCGTTGGATTTGGTGTAGGAGTAAAAACTGATTTCTGATCAATGTAAATTTTCTTCGAAATGACACCTTGTGAAACACCACCGATAAATCCTTCAAAGGATAACGATCCTCTATTACCAGATCCCCATGTTACATTTATCGTTGAAGAGGTGGTAGTAGAAGGAGTACCTCCTGTAACCGTCCATTTATAAGTATCGTAAGAGGTGACATAACTATAATTTATTACTTCATTTTGACACACTATATTTTGAGACGGCAAGATTTGAGCCACTAAAATATAATGACTGAAAAATAAGGTTAGAAAGTAAAGTACTTTTGTTTTCAAAATCTTTAATTATTTGGGAATTGAAAATCATTTTAAAATAAGCATCATATCATATAAAGTAAGTATTAGTTTCTAGGCAAGCTATACCTAACACCCTCTTTATACTTTACAATAAAAGCATCTTTGATCCCTTTCGTAGTTATTTTAAATTTCATTTTTTTTGCCTCGTTAAATGTTTTAAATTTTCCTGAAGTATACCTAATTAGATCATCCTCTGTTAATTCATAATATATCGGTCGAAACACCTCAAGGCGGCTCGAAGGCACATAATTTTTAAAAGCTCCTATCTGCACGCTAAAAAAATCTTCTTTATTATCAAAAATTCTTTCGAAAGAGGTATTTTTTTTGCTGCTAATTTTTGCTAACTTGGTAATAACATCTTTTTCATCCTTGTTTGCTTTTTCATCAATTGATGCAGATTGGTCAACTATTTTTCCATTTTGATACTTGACGATTGAAGTTCCTAGAATACCTCTGAAAGTTAAGACGTTTTTTGCAATAACAGCTCTTTCTTTCGAATCAAAAATCCCATAAAAGTACTGCACGCTACTACTTGATAAATCTTCATAAAAAACAGTGTCAAGATTTTCTAATTTTTTAGGCAGGTTGTGATCTTTATACACACCAACTTTTATAGTGTAAAAAACTTTTTCAGCATCAATTATGTGCGCAAAAGGTTCGGCAGTTTTATTATTTAATAAATTTACAATTGGTGCTTTAATAGCAATTTTCGCTGTAGCCAAAGCAGCTTTTTCGCTTGAATCCTTAGCTGTAATATGAAAATTCAATCCCTCTAGAACCGTTCCGTCTTCAGATACTTCTATGGTAACTTCGTGTGATAAAGGACTAGATTGATATTCTAAATTTTCTAATTGTCTGGCATCTGCAAGAACGGTATACTTTCCAGGTTTCAGTCCTAAATAATTAAAATAGCCATCTGATTCACTTAATACTTCGGCAACTTTCTTCCCGCCTGAATTGAATATCTGTATAGAAATTCGACCTAAACCTTTTGACTGATTTGCTGTATTCAAAAAAACTGTACCGCCTAATTCGCCCATAACTACAATAGGTACTTCTACTTTCTTGTACTGATTTGGATCTACTAAAACTTGGTACCTATGATTTCTAAATCTCCATGAAATATTTTCCAATTCTGCATCTGAAAATCCTATATTATATTTTACAAAGGCATTCAAATCGGAAATTCTTACAATAGAATCTTTTGCACTGATAATTGCCTTAGCTCCAGATACTTTTACTTTACTTAGTAAAACTATTTTTTCTCCATCATCACGTTTTCCGTTTTGATTAAGATCTAAAAATGGATATAATAAAATACCTCCCTTACCAAGAGCTGAATTATTTCCTTTATTTATATAACCATTATCGCCTCCAAAGGCTAAACTACCTTGTACCCCTTGAGCAAAATTTATATTGTTATTTGCATAGGTCGCTGATATATTAGTACGCGCGTAAGGTAGATCATATTTAAAATTAAAAAATAAATTATCTGTTGAAAACTGTACATTGCGTTCATATGAGGCAGAAAAATACATTTTCGCCAAACGCTTTTCAAGATCGGCTCGAAAACGTATCATATTAGAATCACTCACATTGTATTGAAGCGAGGGCCTAATTGTTAATCCATTTCGCAAGCGATGTGAAAAAACAAATATTGTGCTTATATATGGATCTTTATCGGTAATCCAGTTAGATGATAATGAAACATTGGAAGAATAATTTTTATAGTGACCAGAAAAAACAGCATTAAACTGATTGAAATTGAAAGTGTCGTAGCCATATTGCATAAAATTAAACTGTGTACTACCTGAAATTTTCGAACCTTTAAATGGCAATGTCAATTGTACCTTAAGCTCTTCGTTAGTTATATTCAAAGTGGCTTTCTGACCTTCGACATAATTAATATAATCAACCTCTAAAAATGTACTTTGTCCAAAATAATAATTTAACAAACCGCCATAGCTAACACCATTTGCATATTTCATTTTAAGAACCATTTTAGTAAATGGTTGAAACGAAACATTAGCAAACGGAATAGCTGGATTATCAACTAGCGATGACAAATACTCGACACCACCACCAACAGTTAGGGATCTAGTTATACCATAATTAACTTCTCCTCGACTAAATTGACTCCCTCTATCATCTTCTAATACGCCACCCGTTACGTTGTATTCCATAACATTTTTAGGCATAAAAGTATATGGAGTGTTCATGGTACGCTCTTCTACACGCTCTTCTCCTAATAGTCCATAAAATTTAAGTTTTAATGTCGTGTAACCATATATGATTGGGACCTCAAAAACATACAATCCAGAAGCATCAGATGTAGTATAATTCACAAGCACATCGTTTAAATAAAGCTCTACCGTCCAGTTAGGCTCAGTATAATCTCTAATAATATAAGATCCTTTTGCCTTTCTAATGGTATTAGGTGAATTAGTAAAAGTTGCTCCAACTAAAGGCGCTCCTAAAAATGAAATACTTTGGACTGGAATCTTTCCTGCTTGTGCTTGCTTTATAAACTTGCTATCATTATCAACCCATCGCCAATTGTAGTACAATTGTCTACGATCAAACTTTACTTTATCATAATACGCGAAACCTACTTTGACATCACCGTATAACAACTCCGTACCTAAACCAAGTGCGTAATTATTAAATGACTTTTGCCCAGCTATTTGACTCAAATTAACTGCCCAATCTACCGCCAAACCATTTATCAAATGGTAGTTTCTACCGATAATAGTATCTGATTTTATTTCATTTTGTGACTGTAATGACGACACATTTTGTCTAATTTTTTCTAATCTAGCCTTTTTTACTAACGGTAGCTCAAAATCAGCATCCATTACAATCGATAAAGAGCGGTAATTAAATAACATATTAAAACCAAACGCTTCATTTAGTACGGTCGATTCTACAAATATTGTACCGGACTCTTTAGTAAATCCGTTAGGTGAGCGTATTAGATTTTCATCAATAGTGATTTGCTTTTCTTTAAAGTCAATCGTGTACTGCCGATTTTCGTTTTCTATAAAACCTGTAAATTTATCATCAGTTCTAACACATAAAATTCCTAATTTATTTAAGAAATCATTTACATCGATATAAACTCTGTTTCGATCAGTAATAAGAACGTCCGACTCTATCTTCCCATACCCTTTGATAAAAATCTCTACTGGAATTTCATCTGTTGAAACTATGGGATCTAATTTTATAATTTTATTTATAGGAACTTCTGCAGCTTGACCAATAGAGAAAATCATGAAACTAAACAACAAAAACAGCGTCGTACACATTTTTTTTGCACGTCGTCCTGATAGAATTTTGAAAGTATTTATTTTTGTTGATGTCATTATTGCTGGGTAAAAGTCATAGGAAAAATTCCAGTATAAACTCCTTGTACAGCATTAGCCGGCACAATAAGGGTACCTCCAGCTCGAAGTATTGTTGTAAAAGTACAGTTTGTATCAACTGCAAACGAACTACCATTTGTCAATACTTCACCTAATCCATCTCTCTTCGCTTCACCAATTATTAATTCTAGCTGACCACCATTACTTCCATTAATATTAACAGAGTAGATATTACTTAATGTAACGGTCCTACCTTGACAAAGCTTAATTTCGAAAATCGCAGGGGTTACAGAGCTGCTATTAACAGAAATTACTCCACCAGTTGTACTAACAATTCCTTGAAAGTCTACTTTTATAGATCCAGCACCAGTGACATAGAATGTACCAAAATCCATAGGTTGTGTAGGAACAACTGTGATTTCTCGTTGCGGTAACCCGGGCTGTGCATTTGAAATAGTTATAAAAAGAAAAGACATTGCTAATAATAGCATATGTGGAAGTCGGTTTATATTACTCTTTATCTGTATCATTATTCATTCTAGTTTACTGAAACGTAAAACAAAAAACCTAACGAGAAATGGATTTATAAGTTTAAATCACCTTGTGCAAGAATTTTTTTACTTTCGTTTTCGGTAAATACAACTTTAAATGACCCTCCTGTGAAGTTCACATTAGTTGGTACATTTAATTTAATATTCATATTACGAAGATTACCTGGAAGATAAAGTCCGATACCTTTAACATTTCCTACTTCATACACCTTGCTATTTGGTGCTGTGTAACTAACCGTAAAATCCCCGTAAGCAGACATATTGCCAGTTCTAGTTAATTTGCAAAATAGGAAATTTTCCTGATTTTTACTTTTCGAATAAGAAATATCAGAAATAGATAAAGAAGTATTGTTTTCTCCTTTTCGAATTAAGCAAGCTATAGAAATACCAAAAACAGCCTCAAGTTTAACAGAAAGCGCAGACTCTTTTGCTTTAGTTGCTTTCCCTAATGCACTATTTTCCTGCTCAGCTCTAAAATAGAGGTGGGATCGATATTCCCCATCTGCAATAGTATCTGTATTATACATTTGCACTTTAAGCATTTGCGATTCATTTGGTCCCAATTTTACGATACGAGGATAAAGGCGCACATAGGGTGAAGCAAACTGCAAACCTGCTTCTTCCTCTTGTATAGATTGTAATTCTCCCTTTTCATTCATCTTATATTCAATAAACGAAATATTATACACTGCACTATCTTTTCCAGTATTTGAAAGTATTAACTTCTCTATCTTCTTCTTTCCATCGAATACAATACGTTTAGGATGTATTACTAAGTTTCCTTGAGCTACTAATGTACTGCCAAAAGAGATAAAAAAATAAAATAAAATCGTGTATCGAAAGAGATACGTAAATAAAGAGGGAAACTTAATTTCTGTATTCATTCCAATTATCATTTAGAAATTGATTGTATAAGACCAGAAAAACCCAAATACACAGCGCGTTGCAGTATTTGGGTTAAATCTTACTATGTGACTTTTTAATTATAGTTAACAGTAACTTTCAAGTCAGTTGTATTAGTATATACTCCTTCTAATTGAGCTCCCACTAAATTTAATGTACCACCTACAGAGATATCTTGTGTACCTCCCGTAAGCGTTCCAGTAGCACCTACACTATTACCAATATTTGTTACTTGCATTACACTTGTCGTATTTGTGTGTGTAAGCGTTATAGCGGTTGGTATACTAATAGAATAAGCATAACCAGTATTACCAGTAACAACAAATTTTGCAGAAGTAATTGTTCCAGGAGTTGCAGCCGAAAACGAGGCTCCACCTGTTGCAGATCTCACATTTGCATTACTTAAAATAACAGTTCCGTTCGTACCATTTGTCGAAATATCACCAAAATTCATATCGACCAGTTTAGAAATGGTAAGAGGTGTGATAATAGTAGCAGTTGCAGTTGCTACTGGGCTAACCACGGTTTGAGCATTTGCATTGCTTGACAATGCCGCGATAATTAATATCGCTAAAAGTGTAATTTTTTTCATTTCAGTAAGTTAAAAATTTATAAATTTCAATGGGGATAGAGTTATTACTATAATAACGAAACAAATATAAGTTGAAAAATACAAGAAATTGATAAAAAAAAATAATTAGAAGATATATCCGTCAAACTACATGTTTTAGATGCTTTAAGATAATAAAAATAAGTAAAAAACTATAATAATATTTTTTTTTGGAATTTCGAACTCTATAATAAATACATAAAATAATACTAATTGTTTATCCATAACGCCAAAAATACATTAAATAACTAAACGCTCACATAGCAGGCAAATAAGATTACGACTAGGAAAATTACTTATTCTTCGCAGTTCCCAACCAATTACTTTCAATCAATTTTAGCGTACCTTCTTCTTTAAACCTTAGTAAATCAACATTAAGCATAGAAGTGAGATTAGACTTTAAAGGAAATGCGAATCCATAACCTTGCTTATGATATTCAGTATCGGATAAAATTAAGCTATCGTCAGGATTTTTATCCAAAAAGTACTTAATTTGTGGTCTATCAAAAACCACTGCCGCAACTTCTTTATCTCTAAGTAATTTATACCCTTGCTCCAATTTATCTATTAAAATTACCATACCACTATAATCTTTCACGAAATCAACGCTAGGCGAATCTTTAAGAACAGCTATTTTTCGATTTTGAAATTGTTCAGCTGAAGAAATAACAGTTTTATCTAAACCAGATAGAGTTAAAGAACTTGCTATTCCCGCAACCATTGTTGTAGCAAATAAGATAGAGATAATCATCCAAGAACCTGCAACAATCCTACCCATTAGAGTTACAGGTGCAATATCGCCATAACCAGTAGTAGACATAGTAACAATTGCACACCACATTCCATTCGCAATTCCCTTTACAGGTTCATGTGGAAACTGGTCGGGTGATGCATTACGCTCCGCTAACCACAGCAATGTTCCAACACATCCTAAAATAAATAAAAAGATGAATAAAGCATATAAAAGATCTATGGTTAACAATGGAGCAATTCGGTCAAAAATGGTTGGAGCACCAACTCGCGATAGAATAGATAAACTAGACTGAAAATAGGGTTGAGAAAAGTCAATCAGTTCTGCTCTTTCAGAAGTAATACTCACAGGACCGACTAGTACGTCTAATTTCCCTTTTTGTAGATCATCAATTGCTTTGGATATGTTGTTATAAGGAAAAACAGTATAACTCAAATCATTATCTTTAGCTAATGAATGCCATATTTCAACCGAAATACCAGTCCAGTCATTTTGATTTTTTACAACGAAAGGTTCTGACCCAGCGTAACCAACTTTTAGATCCTTCTTTAAGAAAGAATCGTCCAGTAGCGCAGTCTCTTGACTGTAGAAGTGAAGTGAAGTAAATAGTAAAAAGAAAGTGATAAAGAACTTTATAGGAATAGTCAAAATTTATATATTAAGTGAGTAAATGGTAATTTGCTAAAATACAAAACTTATATAAAAACAAAAAACCTTGACTCACAAGAATCAAGGTTTCGAATAAATTTTAATGGTAAGGATTGAATTAGCTGTATCTTCCAAGGTAATTCAAAGCTTAAAACTCTTCATCTTATTAATGAAGGGTTTTTAAAGAAAGGCGACGCCATACTCTCCCACATAACTGCCTTGCCATCTGCACAGTCATGCCGGAGTCTCGGGATTAACTTCTCGGTTGGGTAAGTATTTAATTAATTTTTGTTGAAAATGTATAGTCCTAAAAAACCCATTCAGATAAATGAAAAGGGTTTTTATAGAGAGTCAACGACATACTCTCCCACATAATTGCAGTATCATCTTCCTAGGCGTCCCAAGTTTCGGGATTAACTTGGATCAATCCTAAAAGTTGGGGAGGAATGAAAGATTTCCTAATTTAGCTGATTAAAAGAACAAGCTTTGGAGAATTACATAGAACTTTTAAAACTGATCCTTCCTGAATTAATTGTGGAACACTTTGATTTGGTCAACACCAAAATCGAACAAGAGAAAATGCATCTATTCTTTGAAGAAAAAAGTACTCCTCCAAAAGAATATAATAACAGACAACTTGTCTCCAAAGGTTTCTTAAATGAGATTACTATTCAAGATTTTCCACTACGAGGAAAACTTGTTTACTTACACATTAAAAGACGACGCTGGACAGATAAACAATCTCAAGAAATCATCCAGCGTGATTGGAATATAGTAGCACAAGGTACCCGCATGACTCATGAGTTTGCGGATTTTTTAAAAGAAATTAATAGATACTAAAGCAAACGACTGTCATACTATCGGATCATTCTTTGGTGTGAATGGTAAAAAACTACAACGACAATACAAAAAAAATCTTAGTAACTTTTATACGTGGGAGCAACGTGAACACGCTAATGAGTGGCTAATTTTTCCCGAAAACATTGGAAGCCATTTATCCATAGACGAAGTAAACCTATCAATGGGAGAACTTTATACGGTAGTCACCAACAAGGCAGGTAAAGGGAAGAAAGGATCTATTGTTGCTATTATTGCGGGAACTAAAGCAGAGGTTGTTATAATCCATTTACAAAAAATAGATTTTAAAAAACGCAATCAAGTTACAGAAATCACCCTGGATATGGCCAATAGTATGAAGTTAATTGCTAAAAAATCCTTTCCAAAAGCAAAACAAGTAACCGATAGATTCCATGTTCAAAAACTAGCATTAGAAGCTGTACAAGAAGTCAGAATCAGATTAAAATGGGATGCTTTAGATCAAGAAAATTCAGCTGTAACTAAATCTAAACTTAATAAAACGCCATTTATTTCTAGAGAATTTTCAAATGGAGATACTGCCAAGCAATTACTAACAAGAAGTAGATTTCTATTGTATAAAAGTCCTAATAAATGGAGCGATAGCCAAAAAGAAAGAGCCACAATCTTATTTGAAGAATATCCGGAAATTAAAACTGTTTATTATTTAAGTCAAAAATTGCGAAACATTTACAACAACAATACAGATAAAACTGTTGCTATTACAAAATTAGCGCATTGGTATAATGATGTAGAGAACTTTGGGATTAAAAGTTTTAACACCATTATGAATACTGTAAAAATAAACTATGATTCTATCTTAAACTATTTTGATAAAAGAAGTACAAATGCTTCAGCGGAATCCTTTAATGCAAAAATAAAAGCCTTCAGAAATCAATTTAGAGGAGTCAGAAAAGTTGAATTCTTCCTATTTAGATTAACTAAGTTATTTGCTTAATCCCCAAGGTTTGTTCTTGATCCCAATTCCTCCCCAGGCTTTGTTCTTGATCCGTTTTAATTAAATATAATGAAAAGGATTGGTACAATATAAACTCCCAGCTTTTTATAAAACAAAAAACCCTATCCAAATACATGAATAGGGTTTTTAAAGAAAGGCGACGACATACTCTCCCACATAACTGCAGTACCATCTGCGCAGGCGGGCTTAACTACTCTGTTCGGGAAGG